>JBASOB010000149.1:0-22711 GCA_049657865.1 Mobilitalea sp. | reverse complement strand
AAGCAGAACAGAGAAACTTCAAGGAGCCTTCGTAACAAGAACCGTATTCCGGTGATCGCAATCGTAGGATATACGAATGCGGGAAAGTCGACCTTACTGAATTATTTAACCAAGGCTGGTGTGATAGAAGAGGATAAACTTTTCGCTACGCTGGATCCGACGACACGAAACCTGACTTTTGAAAGCGGACAGCAGGTATTGCTTACGGATACCGTAGGATTTATCCGTAAATTACCGCATCATTTGATTGAATCTTTTCGAAGTACGCTTGAAGAGGCAAAATATTCCGATATCATCCTTCATATTGTTGACAGCTCCAATCCAGATGTAGAGAGACAGATGCATATTGTATATGACACATTGAATACGCTAGGAATTCAGGATAAAATAATCATAACAGCGTTCAACAAACAGGATAAATTACCTGCGGAGCAGACCATAAAGGATTTTAAGGCGGATTATACATTGAAAATATCTGCAAAAACCGGTGAGGGTGTGAAGGATCTTTTAGTATTAATAGAAAAGATATTAAATGAGCAAAAAGTATTATTAGAAAAAGTGTTTTCTTACCAAGATGCTGGCAAAATTCAAATGATTCGTAAGTATGGACAGCTGCTAGAAGAAGAATATCAGCAGGATGGTATTTATGTAAAAGCATATGTACCAAAAGATGTTTTTGAGAGTCTTTAAAACGCAAAATATTATATTATAATTTGAATCAATACTAAATAGTGACGTTAATTTGCTTGAAAAATCAGGTACAAAAGGAAGACTTGTTTGTCAATTTCATATATTATATTAAATACTAGATGTAGTGTGTAGGTAAAAATATCCACATATATCTAGTATTTTTTTATTGACTATAACTAGGAATTCTGATACTATTATAGCAGAAAGTTAGCGTAATAAACAACTAAGTGGGAAACGGGAAGGGAGACAGTTACAGATGATTAACGTAATTAAAAGAGATGGTCAAGTTGCAGAATTTGACCTGAAAAAAATCAGTGAAGCTGTTACAAAAGCATTTAAAGCTACAGGGAAATTTTACACAGAGGAAATCATCAGTTTAATTTCACTACGTGTTACCTCGGATTTTCAGAAAAAGATAAAAGAGGAACTGATTCATGTTGAGGATATTCAGGATAGCGTAGAAAATGTATTGGAGCAGACCGGTTATACAGAGGTGGCTAAAGCATATATTCTCTACCGCAAGAACAGAGAGAAAATCCGTAACTTGAAGTCTACCATTTTAGATTATAAAGATATTGTAAACAGCTATGTGAAGGAAGAGGATTGGCGGGTAAAAGAAAATTCGACAGTTACTTATTCGGTGGGTGGACTTATTTTACATAATTCAGGGGCAATTACAGCAAATTACTGGTTATCAGAGGTTTACGACGAAGAAGTTGCCAATGCACATCGCAATGGAGATATTCATATTCATGATTTATCCATGCTGACAGGATATTGTGCGGGTTGGTCCTTGAAACAATTAATTAAAGATGGTTTAGGTGGTATTCCTGGTAAGATTACATCTTCTCCGGCCAGCCATTTATCAACACTATGTAATCAAATGGTTAACTTTTTAGGAATTATGCAGAATGAATGGGCAGGCGCTCAGGCATTTTCCTCCTTTGATACCTACTTGGCTCCTTTCGTTAAGGCAGACAATTTAACATACAGAGAAGTAAAACAGTGTATTCAATCTTTTATTTACGGCGTGAATACTCCTAGTCGCTGGGGCACTCAGGCACCATTTTCTAACATAACGCTTGACTGGACAGTTCCGAATGATCTTGCTGAATTACCTTGCATCGTAGGTGGCAAAGAAGTTGACTTCAAGTACAAAGATTGTAAGAAGGAAATGGACATTGTGAATAAGGCTTATATCGAGATCATGATTGAGGGAGATGCGAACGGTCGAGGCTTCCAATATCCGATTCCTACCTACTCTATTACAAAAGACTTTGACTGGTCCGATACTGAAAATAATCGCATGTTATTTGAAATGACCGCAAAATATGGTACACCATACTTCTCGAACTATATCAACAGTGATATGGAGCCAAGTGATGTCCGCTCCATGTGCTGCAGACTTCGCCTTGATCTTAGGGAACTTCGTAAAAAGACCGGTGGTTTCTTTGGCTCTGGTGAGAGTACAGGTTCTGTCGGAGTTGTGACTATTAATATGCCTAGAATTGCATATCAGTCGGCGAATGAAAAAGAATACTTTGAGCGCTTAGACCGTGTTATGGATATTTCAGCTCGTTCTCTTAAAGTTAAGAGAGGAGTTATTACAAAGCTTCTACATGAGGGGTTATATCCTTATACCAGACATTATTTAGGAAATTTTGAAAGTCATTTTTCGACGATCGGGTTAATTGGCATGAATGAGGTTGGGTTGAATGCAAATTGGCTCGGTGAAGATATGACCAATGAGGAAACACAGAAATTCGCAGTTAAAACATTGAATTATATGAGAAAACGTCTTTCTGATTATCAGGAAGAGTATGGCGATTTATATAATTTGGAAGCAACACCGGCAGAATCTACAACCTACCGTCTTGCAAAACGTGATAAAAAGGAATTCCCTGGTATTATAACTGCAGGAAAAGAAGGAGATACTCCTTACTATACCAACAGCTCTCATTTACCAGTTGGTTATACCGAAGATATTTTTGAAGCCCTTGATATTCAAGATCAATTGCAGACATTATATACCTCGGGTACCGTATTTCACGCTTTCCTTGGAGAGAAACTTCCAGACTGGCAAGCTGCTGCAAAACTTGTGAAGACAATTGCAGAAAATTATAAACTTCCCTATTATACATTATCACCTACTTATTCTGTATGTAAAACTCATGGATATCTCGCAGGAGAACAGTTTACTTGTCCTGAGTGCGGAGAAAGCGCTGAAGTTTACAGCCGTATAACCGGTTATTACCGTCCGGTTCAAAACTGGAATGAGGGTAAGGCACAGGAATATAAGAACAGAAAACTTTATAATAAAGAGCATTCCAGACAAATGGACGAAAAACCTGCTTGTACAGAAAAGAACAAAAAAGAGAACAAAACTGAAATGGATGATGGATTATATCTATTTACCACAAAGACCTGTCCGAATTGTCGCATGGCCAAAGAATATTTAAAAAATATTTCTTTTAGTATCGTAGATGCAGAAGATAATCCGGAGCTGGCAATGCAATTTAATATTATGCAGGCACCTACTTTACTTGAAATAAAAGATGGTAAAGCAAACAAATATGTCAATGTATCAAATATTAAACTCTTTGCAGAAGAACAGCTTGTAGCATGTAATTAACAATAGGTTATTTTTCTGATAAAGAAGGCAACGAATAGGATGAACATAAAAAGGCTATTGCATAACACAGCAATAGCCTTTTTATGGAAAATGATGCAGTACGATATGGTACAAGGCAGTATAAGTACAAGGCAGTATAAGTACAAGGCAGATAGATTTAATATAAGAAGATATAAAAATAATGTGTAGAAAAAGAGATTTGAGGCAATATTCTGTTGATGCAGGCCATAATATAGCAAGAATTTGTGAGGTATCCGTAGATTAAATATTGCCACGTGGAAACGTATGAGGTACAATTAGTAATTGAAGGGGTGCGAACCAATTACTCCACATTATGAGGATTCCAGAATGAATTCTAGAGGGAATTTATCTTGTGATTCTTACAGCGGTATTTGTAACATCTAAATTTGCAGATTTTAACAGAATGGAGATATGATATGAGTTTAGCAGATGACATATTTATTCACATGTGTGAAGATATATTAGAAAACGGAGTTAGCACGGAAGGCGAAAAAGTCAGACCGAAATGGGAGGACGGAGCTTTCGCGTATACGATCAAGAAATTCGGAGTTGTTAACCGTTATGATCTTTCAAAAGAATTTCCAGCGATGACCCTGCGTAAGACAGCAATTAAAACAGCAATCGATGAACTGCTGTGGATCTGGCAGAAAAAATCGAATAATGTCCATGACTTAAACAGCCATATCTGGGATAGTTGGGCAGATGAAGAGGGTTCCATAGGGAAAGCTTATGGTTATCAGCTGGGTGTGAAACATTCTTATAAGGAAGGCGAAATGGATCAAGTAGATCGTGTGATCTTTGATTTGAAGAATAATCCGTATAGCAGAAGAATCATGACAAATATCTATGTACATCAAGATCTATGCGAGATGCATCTATATCCCTGTGCGTATAGTATGACTTTTAACGTAACGAAGAAAAAAGATAGCGAGATACTGATACTGAATGCAATCTTAAATCAACGTTCGAATGATATTCTTGCTGCAAATAGTTTCAATGTATGCCAATATGCGGTGCTTGTGCATATGCTGGCACAGGTCTGCGGCTTTGAAGTGGGAGAATTAGTACATGTAATTGCGGATGCGCATATCTATGACAGACATATCCCGGTTATTAAAGAGTTAATCCAGAGACCGGCGTATGATGCACCTGTATTTTGGATAAATCCTGAGGTGAAAGATTTCTACAAATTTACAGTTGATGATTTCGAACTGAGAGATTATAAATTTGGACCGAAGGTGGAGAATATTCCGGTAGCAGTATAAAATAATGGAAGGGCGGATTTTTAGATGCAGTTAATCGTAGCAGTGGACAAAAACTGGGCAATCGGCTACCAAAACAAACTTTTGGTGAGCATTCCCGCAGATATGCGTTTCTTTCGTGAAGAAACGGCAAATAAAGTACTAATCATGGGTAAGAATACACTGGAAAGTTTTCCGGGCGGACAGCCTTTAATTAATCGCGTAAATATAGTAATCGCATTGGAGAAAGACTACAAAGCGAAGGGTACCATTGTGGTATATAGTATTGAGGAAGCCCTAGAAGAAGCAAAGAAATATAAGTCGGAAGACATCTATGTAATTGGTGGGGCAAGTATTTATAAACAGATGCTTCCTTACTGTGACAAAGCATATATTACAAAGATTGATTTCGCTTATCAAGCAGATACTTATTTCCCGAATTTGGATGAGATGGAGGATTGGATCCTATCAGAAGAAAGTGAAGAACAGACCTATTATGATCTCGCCTATACCTTCTGTACCTATCATAGACAGAAATAATAGAGGATGATATTCTTCCTTCATACTAACAAGATACGATGCCGCTCTTCGACATTTCAATATTTGGAAGAACAAGGAATGAGCACCATTATGCGAGTTTCGTAGTTCTTCTGTATGAAGAAGTTCTTCCTTCACACTGTTCGCATGGAGAAATAGGAGAATTGTGTTAAAAAATACTTGAAAAAAAGCGAAAGTAAGACTACTATATAGGTTATACAAAATTTTCGCGATATATAATTATTTCAAGCATAAATCGTACGGAAAGAAAAGGAAGGATGATTAAGAATGTTAAATATTAAAATTGAGATGACAAAAGACCCGAAAGTATTACCTGGAGCAGATAATCCATTAAAATTTGGGACGATTTTTACGGATCACATGTTTGTTATGAATTATGAGACAGGCAAAGGTTGGTTTGATCCACGAGTGATACCTTATCAGCCTCTTAATCTTGAACCTTCCGCAATGGTATTTCACTACGGTCAGGAGATGTTTGAAGGGTTAAAAGCATACAAAACAGAAGAAGGTAAGACTTTGCTGTTCCGCCCGGAAAAAAACATTGAAAGAGCGAATCGAACGAATGACAGGCTTTGCATTCCTGAAATTCCGGAGGAAGATTTCCTTCAGGCATTAAAAACAGTAGTCAAAGTAGATGATGCCTGGATTCCAACAAAAGAAGGTACTTCTCTTTATATCAGGCCATTTATCATCGCAATCGATCCTTTTTTAGGTGTCAGACCTTCTGACAAATATCTGTTTATTATCATTCTGTCACCAGTCGGAGCATATTATCCGGAAGGCTTGAATCCAGTTAAAATCTGGATTGAGGATGAATATGTCAGAGCAGTAAAAGGTGGTATTGGAGAAGCTAAGACAGGCGGTAATTATGTAGCTTCCATGAAATCCCAGGTAAAAGCTCATGAGGAAGGTTATTCTCAGGTACTATGGCTGGACGGAGTTTATAGAAAATATATCGAAGAAGTAGGCGCCATGAATATTTTCTTCAAAATAGACGGAAAAGTAATTACTCCGGAATTAAATGGCAGTATTTTACCTGGCGTAACGAGAGATTCTGTAATTACGCTCTGCAAAGAGTGGGGACTCCCAATGGAAGAGAGACAAATTTCTATTGATGAAATCTATGAAGCATATCAGAATGATACGCTCGAAGAAGTATTTGGTACAGGAACAGCAGCAGTTATTTCGCCGGTAGGTCAACTTCGTTGGGATGATAAGATCATGCAGGTAAAAGATGGTGGAATTGGCGTAATAAGCCAAAAGCTATATGACACCATGACAGGAATACAGTTGGGGATCATCAAAGATAATCATAATTGGACCGTAGAAGTTTAAGGAGGTATAGAATGAGTCAATTATACGCAGAATCGGGTGTGAAAAGAAAAGATACAGCAGGGACTATGGGGATCAGGGCTTTACTTGTACTTGGAGTTGTAGTTGGAATTATACTCATGTTAATGGGAGGCGTAATCGGTATCGTAGGTATTGTACTGGCTATCGTTATGGTATTTATTTTTCCGAAACTTAATATTGAGTATGAATATGTATTTGTAGATGGTCAGATTGACTTCGACAGAATTATAGGAAAAGCAAAACGCAAGACGGTCTTAAGACTTGACATGGAACAGATGGAAGTGATTGCGCCCTTAGGTTCTCATGCATTAGATGGTTATACTTATACTCAGTCTATTAAGAAAGATTTTTCTTCCAGAGACAAGAATAGTAAACCGTTTGTTATTATTGCAAGTGACCAGGAAAAGAAATACTATATCACTTTTGAGCCAAATGAGAAAATGATCACGGTGATGAAATCCAAGAGTCCGAGAAAAGTAATTCTATTATAAATAGAGTAAAGATGTTGCATAGCGGTATCATGTTAGATTAGTATGACAAACAAGAGGATGTATTCATAGAGAAACAGATAATATTCTGAGTTTCCCTATGGAGCATCCTCTTTACCTATTTAATTATTAAATTATTTAATAATTAATATAAGCTTTCATTGTTGACAATTGCTATATTATTCGTTATACTTTTAAAAATTCAATTTTTCACAAAACAGGATCCCTGGATTTATTTTGGGGATTTTGTTGCACATATTTGGTTGCAGTAAATATTTCTGTCAGATGAAATATTTTAATAATAAATGGAACAAGAAAGTGAGGAGATTAGGAAAATGGGACAAATTATCGGTGAAGGAATTACTTTTGATGATGTACTGCTAGTACCTGCGTATTCTGAAGTGTTACCAAATCAGATTGAGTTAGCTACACATTTAACCAAAAAAATTAAACTGAATATTCCCTTGATGAGTGCCGGAATGGATACGGTAACAGAAAACCGTATGGCAATTGCGATGGCAAGACAAGGTGGAATTGGTGTTATACATAAGAACATGTCAATAGAACAACAGGCAGATGAAGTAGATAAGGTGAAGCGTTCAGAGAATGGCGTTATCACGGATCCATTTTATCTGTCACCGGATCATACCTTACAGGATGCGAATGACTTAATGTCTAAATATAGAATTTCAGGTGTTCCGATTGTGATCAACGGTAAGAAATTAGTTGGTATTATTACAAACCGCGATTTGAAATTTGAGGAAGACTTTACGAAGAAAATTAGCGAGTCCATGACTTCAGAAGGTTTAATCACGGCAAGGGAAGGCATTACGTTAGAAGAAGCGAAGCGGATTCTTGCCAAAGCCAGAAAAGAAAAACTTCCGATTGTTGATGAAGAAGGAAATTTAAAAGGACTTATTACGATAAAAGATATCGAAAAACAAATTAAATATCCAATGTCTGCTAAGGATGACCAGGGTCGTCTGCTTTGTGCGGCAGCAGTAGGGATTACTTCTAACATATTAGATAGAATAGATGCACTTGTGAAATCGAAGGTTGATGCAATCGTAATAGATACCGCTCATGGCCATTCTGCTAATGTTCTTAGAGTTGTTAGAACTGTTCGAGAAGCATATCCGGGATTACAGATTATAGCAGGTAACGTAGCAACAGGAGAAGCAACCGAAGACCTGATTAAAGCAGGAGTAGATGCAGTTAAGGTTGGTATCGGTCCTGGATCTATCTGTACGACTAGAATTGTTGCAGGTATCGGTGTACCTCAGGTAACAGCAATCATGAGTTCCTATGAAGCAGCTAAGAAATATGGAATTCCAATCATTGGTGATGGTGGTATCAAGTATTCGGGAGATATTACGAAAGCATTGGCAGCGGGTGCAAATGTCTGCATGATGGGAAGTATTTTTGCAGGATGTGATGAAAGTCCAGGAACTTTTGAATTATACCAGGGAAGAAAATATAAAGTATACCGTGGTATGGGATCAATTGCAGCCATGGAGAACGGAAGCAAGGACCGTTACTTCCAAACCGATGCTAAGAAGTTAGTTCCGGAAGGAGTAGAAGGTCGTGTTGCCTATAAAGGAACCACAGAAGATACTGTATTCCAATTACTTGGAGGCCTGAGATCAGGTATGGGTTATTGCGGGGCAAAAGATATTGAAACCCTTCAGAATACTGGTAAATTTGTTAAGATTACAGCGGCTTCTCTCAAGGAAAGTCATCCACATGACATTCATATCACGAAAGAAGCACCAAACTATAGCGTAGAAGAATAATTTAAGAAAAGCCAAGGTATTGTCAGAAAATATTCTCTTATCTATATAATTTCAACAGAGCAGTGGCAGCTGATTTGTTTTTAAAAACTAAGAATAATATTGTAATTGATGATAAGGTGAAGAACTAGTGAAGTAATCAGTTCAGCATATATCAGAAAATTGTGATATCATCTATAGTTAATGAAAACAAGTTTGCTGCCATTACTCTCGTTAATTACAAGTAATAGCAAATTGTTGAAGACGATAAGACATTTTCTTCGTTTATGATTGATGTACAGTAAGAGGAAACAGCGTGAAGAAAAAAGCTTCACACAAAAGAACTTTAACATGAATTTCATAGGAAATTTATATTGAACTTCTTTCGAATATTGATTATGATGCTGAAAAAATAGCATCGTGTTAGGTAAAGGTGGAAATATGGGGCATATACTATCGCATGAAGAGTGGTTTGAGAGAAAACGAATACAGATGATTCGAAGAAATAAAAGGAGACGGTGTATCGTTCTTCTGTTTCTTATCGTGATTGCGGCAGTAGTAATATCACTGGTAGTTAAGATAAGACCTTTTGGTAAAGTAATGAGTGCCCTCGGTGAAAACAGATTGATTGAAGAAATAATAGGAGAAACGCTGGAAGTTACCATAGGGGAAACGCTGGAAGTTCCACTAGCTGATGGAACACCGGTAGACCTTCAGTATTTAACACCGAACGAGTTCTCAAGACCCCAGACTAAAATGGAAAAAGTGAATGCGATTGTGATACATTATACTGGTAATCCGGGCACGACGGCACAGGCAAATCGTAATTTCTTTGAAGAACTTGGAGAGACTGGGGTAACATCAGCCAGCAGCCATTTTGTAATTGGGCTGGAGGGAGAAATCATTCAGTGTATTCCTCTCAGTGAAATTTCCTATGCCTCCAATGACCGTAATTTTGATACCATATCGATTGAATGCTGCCACCCTGATGAGAGTGGCCAATTTAAGGAAGAGACCTATCATTCGCTTGTTGCGCTGGCGGCTAACCTTTATGTGGAATTTGATTTATCCGAAGAGGACCTTCTGCGCCATTACGATGTAACAGGGAAATACTGTCCCTTGTATTATGTTAAGAACGAAGACGCTTGGGAACTTATGAAAGAAGATATTCTGAGGGAAGTAGAAGTGCTTAAAATAAATGTAAGTACAGAAAATAATTAAAGAAAAGATCTAAGAAAGTTTGAGTTAATTAAAAAATCAAGATAGAGCACAAAGGTAAAATTAAAAGTAAAGCTTCAAGGTACAGTATAAAGGAAAAATTAAAAGTAAAGTTTCAAGGTACAGTTTTAAGATATAATGAAAGATTTTATAAAAAAGGTTGCTATAACGTCGTCTGGCAGGTGATTGGAAATCATCTTGGCCAGGCAATGTTATAACAACCTTTTTATATTTATATCTCATCGAGTCTCTCATACTTGCATTTACGAATACAGAAAATAAAAAAGCTATAAGGAGATTACAATATCTTTCCCAATTGGAACATACTGTCGGTATCCTACACCAGCGGCATCCAGCATTCGCTTTGCAGCAATGACAGAGTCGGTATCAGAATACTTATCACTTTTGTAGATGATTTCAGAAATCCCTTTTTGAATAATCGCTTTGGTACATTCGTTGCAGGGAAATAAAGTGGTATATACCTTCGCACCCTTCATATGAGTTCCTGTATAATTAAGGATTGCATTGAATTCAGCATGGCACACATAGAAATATTTCGTATCCAGATTATCGCCCTCACGTTCCCAAGGAAAATCATCATCGGAGCAGCCCATTGGCATGCCATTATAACCTACAGAGAGAATCTTGTTATCTTCACTGACGATACAGGCACCAACACTAGTGCTAGGATCTTTACTACGTTCCGTTGAGAGGAGAGCGATACCCATAAAATATTCGTCCCATTTTAAATAATCCAGCTTTTTCATTTGTAATGTCCTTTCTAAGTAAATGCATATAGGATAGGATAAGAAATTGAATGATAGTAAGCAAGCAGTTTCGATTAATATTCGCTTCCTGCAATCTGAACTTTGATTAAATTGGTAGTTCCGGAGATACCGAGAGGTACGCCTGCAGTCAGGACGGTTAAGTCACCATCTTCTAGATAACCAGCATCTTCAACGGCTTTTATAGCATGACTGAATAATTCAAAGGTATCATATTCGAGCTTGATCAGAAGAGGAGTAACTCCCCAAGCCATACTTAACTGTCTGTATACAACAGGATCAGTCGTACATCCAAGAATCTGACAGGCAGGACGATAACGGGAGATGATACGTGCGGTCTTGCCGGAAGTAGTAACCGTAATAATCATCCGCGCATTTAAGTCATGTGCAGTAGTAACGGTAGCACGGGAGATCGCATCCGTAATATCGGGGCATAATTGAATATCATTCATACGGAAGCGTTTCACATAATCAATATCGGCCTCGGTACGAACCGCTATTTTAACCATAGTCTTTAATGCTTCTACTGGGTATTTACCAGCAGCAGTCTCGCCGGATAACATGATAGCACTGGTTCCGTCATAGACAGCATTAGCAACATCAGTAGCTTCGGCTCTGGTAGGACGTGGGTTCTTAATCATGGAATCTAACATCTGCGTTGCTGTGATAACTTGTTTTGCACTGTTATATACTTTCTTGATGATCAATTTCTGAAGAACCGGAACTTCCTCGTATGGAATTTCAACACCCATATCACCACGGGCAATCATAATTCCGTCGGAAGCTTCAATGATTTCATCAATGTTTTCAACACCTTGAAAATTCTCGATTTTAGCAATTATCTTTGCTTGTGAATTATGTTTATTCAGCATTTTACGGATTTCATGAATGTCTTCAGCGGTTCTGACAAAGGAAGCAGCAATGAAATCGTACTTGTGCTCGATACCGAATAGAATATCGGAACGGTCTTTATCACTCATATATGGCATGGATAAATGAACACCCGGAACATTGACACCTTTGTTGTTTGAGATGGTACCGTTGTTTTTAACCTGGCATATCATGTCACTTTCGTTCATGCTGATTACGGTCATTTCAATTAAGCCGTCATCAATTAAGATGGTAGCTCCTATTTCAATATCATAGATCAGATTAGGGTAAGTAATAGAAACCTGAGTTTCATCACCTTCAATATCCTTTGTGGTCAGGGTGAATAACTGACCTTCTTCTAAATTGATTTTCTTATTATCCTTAAAAGTACCAATACGAATTTCAGGTCCCTTCGTATCAAGAAGCGCAGCAACTGGAACAGCTAATTCCTCGCGTAACTTTTCTAAGTTAAGCAGTCGGCCCAAATGCTCTTCGTGGTCACCATGGGAAAAATTGAATCTAGCTACATCCATTCCATTTTGGATCAATTCTCTTAATACATCATCTTTGTCTGTGGACGGTCCCAAGGTACAAATGATTTTGGTTTTTCTCATACAATATACTCCTTTATTTTAAAAACAATAGTAAATAAATTTTGTTGCTCTATTCTATTAGGTTAGAGCCATAAATATCAATCAAAGTCAACATTACATATCTATCATAGCAAGGTATCGCAAAATAAGAAAGCAATAATCTAAATAAATTAGATTTTTAGGCCTTTATTCTTACGATATCGAATGCTTAAATGCTGTCTTTCCCAAAAATATACCACAATAAAAATAATACTGAATAATAACACAAGAAAAATGATTAATAATGCACAGTGAAGAAAAAACGCTTCCGGTAAAATGTTGATGATTGGATCAGCAGTGGGATCGAATATCCAATAATTGTTTTTAAAGAACATTTCGTGGAAAGCAATGAAGGCTCGGTCGAAATCCAGGAAGAAAATAATACCAAGGATCATCGGCAGAACAACTGCAGTAATGCCGGAAACCAGTAGATAAGAGTAATCTTTGTTCTTAGCCTTCTGAATGATAATGATAATTCCTAAAACCATAGTAATGGCACCTATATAATAGAAACTAACGAAAATATTCTTCACTTCTT
This sequence comes from Mobilitalea sp., assembly GCA_049657865.1. GTDB lineage: Bacteria > Bacillota > Clostridia > Lachnospirales > Lachnospiraceae > Mobilitalea. Next base: position 9,916 of record JBASOB010000149.1, on the reverse strand, counting down.
CAAAATGAATCAGACCGTTTGCAGAGGCAGCTAAAGTTGGGAACTTCAAGGTACCGGTAAAAAACGGAGAACAATAATCAATCAGAGCATTGTAATTATTTACAATGTCACTACGAACCAAACCAGAATCTTCTTGTATATGTAAAACATCAATATCCATGTAGTATAAAGGTCTAAAATTGATTGTGACTACAACAGCTAAGGAAATAAATAACAGAGTAAAAATAATGCCGATGAATAAATCTGTAATTTTAAACCGTTTCATTGAAGCCTCCATGTATGCAAAATTCATATTAGTTCCAAACGCATTATAGTATAATTTGGCTGTTATTGCAACTGCAAGATGATATAAAATGGCATAACAACATAGTAGAAATGGGCCAATAGGATATATTTGCAGACTTGAATATTCATATATTAGAAATAGCAATAAGATACATTAGTATTTATGAATTGAAATCAATGGCTTCTTGGTGTAATATTTTGAGTAGAGTATACTAGTAATTAAAATGCGAGAAGTAACAGATGTAAGTCTGTGATTCTTCTTGGCAGTAAAATATAAAGATAGAAAAGGAGAGAGGTTATGAGAGCATTAATAAGTGTATCAGATAAAACAGGAATCGTTGAATTTGCAAAAGAATTAGTATCTTTAGGGATTGAGATTATCTCAACTGGAGGGACTTATGGCAAACTAAAAGAAGCAGGGGTTCCGGCTGTCGAGATATCAGAAGTTACTGGTTTTCCGGAATGCTTAGATGGACGAGTAAAAACTCTTCACCCAGCAGTACATGCAGGTTTGCTTGCGATGAGAAGTAATCCTTCCCATATGAAGCAACTGGCAGAGCTGAATATCGAGACGATCGATGTGGTGGTTGTTAATCTGTATCCCTTTAAAGCAACTATGTTAAAAGATGATGTGACACGTGCGGAGGCAGTCGAGAATATCGATATCGGCGGACCTACGATGCTTCGCTCAGCGGCAAAGAATTATCAGGATGTTGCAGTTGTTGTTGATCCAAGGGATTACGAGACGGTGCTTGCGCAGCTGAAAGAAGAAGGCCGGGTATCTCTTGATACCAAGTTCTATCTGATGCAGAAAGTATTTATGCATACTTCTTCCTATGATACGATGATTGCAGATTATTTGAGGAAACAGAGAAATGATCATGAACTTCCTGAGACATTAACTATGACTTTTGAAAAAATTCAAGATATGAGATACGGTGAGAATCCACATCAATCAGCAGCATTTTATCGAGAAATCGGTAAGAAAAAGGGCTCCATCACAGATGCAGTTCAGCTGAACGGGAAAGAGTTATCCTTCAATAATATCAATGATACGAACGGTGCATTAGAATTATTAAAAGAATTCACTGAGCCAACCGTTGTAGGCTGTAAGCACGGAAATCCTTGTGGCGTAGGTAGTGACAAGAATATCTATATTGCATGGCAGAAAGCATTTAATGCAGATAAGACTTCTATTTTTGGTGGTATCGTAGTAAGTAACCGAGAGGTTACGGTTGCTATGGCAGAGGAAATGAAAGGTATTTTCCTTGAAGTAGTGGTAGCTCCTTCCTATGAAAAGGAAGCACTTGCATTGCTAACCATCAAAAAGAATATCAGAGTCCTGCAATTGCCTGACATTGAAGTTCCTCAGGATGAAAATGCTTATGATGTTAAAAAAGTAAACGGTGGAATGATTGTTCAGACCATCGACAGCAAGATATACAATAAGGAAGATTTAAAAGTTGTTACAGAACGTACTCCTTCTGATAGAGAAATGGAAGACCTTGAATTTGCCTGGAGAGTTGTTAAATTCGTAAAATCCAATGGCATTGCATTGGCAAAAGACAGACAGAGCATTGGTATCGGTCCAGGACAGGTAAATCGTATCTGGCCTACAATTCAATCGATTGAACATGCCAAAGAACTTCTTGGTGAGGACATTACCCAGGGTGCAGTTCTGGCTTCAGATGCATTCTTTCCTTTTGATGACTGCGTAGAGGCAGCACATGCAGCTGGGATTACTGCTATCATCCAGCCAGGCGGAGCTCAGAGAGATCAGGAGTCAATTGACAAGTGTAACACTTATGGAATTGCAATGATATTTACAGGGATGAGACATTTTAAACATTAGAATACGCTTGATGTGTCAAAGATGATTTTAAATCCTAATCTAAGAATTTCGTTGAAATTGTATTTTTGACAATGAATGAGGAACGCTTTTCTGCCATGTACAGTAGGCAGGCATTTTCTAGACCGGATATTCCAACTAATATTTACATATATGTAAATATGTGGTATTGTTTTATAGTGACTATATATACGCATTGAGGTTGATAATATGAAAAATGTCAGGAACAGAGACTATGCAATTAGCTTTATTAGGGCAATAGCGCTTATCATGATTATAATATGCCATTTTATGCAGTATTATAATAATGAATTAGCATGGTGGTTTAATACTGGTGTTCAAATTTTTCTATGCATATCTGGTTTCTTATATAGCGAAAAAGAGATAAAAAATGGTTATGTTTTCATACGTAAAGGATTTGTGAAATTACTAACTGACTATTACATATACATTTTTATTTCTATAGTTGTTTATGCTGTTTTTGCCCCACAACTTCTAAGCCTTATTGGAATTGTGAAATTAGCATTTTGCAGTGGAGTAATTGCAGGATTAGGACACTTATGGTTTGTTGGGACAATTTTATTTTGTTATTTACTCACTCCATTGTTTTATGAAATTATACATAGATTGCTTAAAGAAAATAAAGCAATATCTATATTAAAAACCACTATTATGATGCTTATTATGTATGTGGCTTTAGAATTATTTGTTTCTCATTTCAATGCAGTGTATGTTATGTGCTATTTTGTAGGATATATTATCGGAATGGAAAAAAATATGCTCGGAGAAAAATGGACAAAAGTTATAGGTATTATAATAATTCCAGCAGCTATTGCTTTTAATTTGTTTCAAATCTATGCAGACTACATTGTGCAATATAACATGGGGAATGGAATTAAGGCGCTAGTATATGAAAGATTTTGCAGCGTATCACACGTATTACTAGGTATATCATTGTTTATAATACTTTATATTTTCTATAATAAGCTTAATATAGAAAATACAGTAGTTGAAAAAATCCTTGATTTAACAGATGAGTATTCTTACGACGTTTATTTAGCACATCATGTATGGATTAATATAGGAGCCTTATCTATACTTAATCTTAATATACATATAGTGTTTAGATTGCTAATTATTCTATGTCTGATAGGTTTAGAAGTATATGTAATTCGCTTGCTAGCGAGAAAATTTAGTAATGCATTATTAAAAAGAAATAACACATAAACACTTAGACATAAAGCATAAAATAAAAAGACTAAGAAATTGGAATCAATTTCTTAGTCTTTGATTTGTTTATTCAATGTGTTATTAATCTTTTACGAAACATTTAAAGTATGTTCTATATATAAGATAATTACTTTAAGTCGTTGTGATTATAACCTTGTTACGTTTGCTGCTTGAGGTCCCTTATCGCCTTTAACTACTTCGAATTGAACCTTTTCGCCTTCTTCAAGAACCTTAAATCCATCCATTTGGAGTGCGGAAAAATGTACGAATACATCGTTTCCTTCTTCATCGGAAATAAAACCAAAACCTTTTTTAGCATTAAACCATTTCACTGTTCCCGTTTTCATAAAAGCCTCCTAAAACATGATTGAAATTGCATTACCACTATTAGTAATGATAGTATAAATTTAACATAAAAGATGCAAAATGTCAAACTATGTTTGTTATAATTTGTCATAATTTCGTAATAATTTGTACTTATTTAGGGAATAATAGATAAGTTCTGAGGAAACAGAGAGGAAAAAATAATAATTGTTTCTATTTATAATTATTCCTGTCATAAACATGAGATAAATATCGAAAATAAGCATACTTTTTGTAGCAGCAATTATTAATATTAACTATAAGAGCGTATTTTGTGAGGCGGAAATTAAGAATATCGATAATATGTGTGCATTACATGCTGCAACTTTCAGCAACTGCATGTTAATAGTTTATAAAGTGAAAATGACAAATTAATAATTATATGTTATTATAATTATTGGCATATTATTTATGAATAAGCAGATCAAAACGGTTCGTTTCGTAGCAATATATTAGGACGACCGTTTATTTTAAGAATAGATGGAGGTCACTGATATGAATTTTACAATTCCTTCTTCCTATGAATTATTATTCGAGGAAAAGCTAAAGGATGTCAAGGGTACAGGCATTTCCCTGCATCATAAGAAAACAGGAGCAAGAGTAGCACTGGTTGCAAACGAGGATGACAACAAAGTGTTTTCTATTGGTTTCCGTACACCACCTGCTAATAGCACAGGGGTAGCACATACTATCGAACATTCAGTTTTGTGTGGGTCTGAGAAATTTCCGGTAAAAGATCCTTTTGTCGAACTAGCTAAGGGGTCGCTGAATACATTTCTTAACGCGATGACCTATCCGGATAAAACAGTGTACCCGGTTGCAAGCATGAATATGCAGGATTTTAAGAATCTGATGGATGTTTACCTGGATGCAGTATTACATCCTAATATTTATCAGAACAAAGAGATTTTCTATCAGGAAGGCTGGCATTATGAGCTGGAGAACGAAGATGCAGAACTGACTTACAACGGTGTTGTATATAATGAGATGAAGGGCGCGTTTTCATCACCTGAATCACATTTGTATCGTTTGATTTTAAACTCTATGTTTCCGGATACTGCTTACGGTGTTGAATCTGGTGGCGATCCGGACAATATTCCGGATCTTACTTATGAAGAATTCATGGAGTTCCATAAAACATATTATCATCCGTCTAACAGCTATATTTATCTTTACGGTGATATGGATTTTGAGGAAAGACTTAATTGGTTGGACACGGAATATCTGAGCAAATATGATCATATCGAAGTAGACTCTGAGATTAAAGAACAGAAAGCATTTACCTCAATGAGAGAAGTAGAAGATTTCTTTTCTTTAGGAGAAGAGGAAGAAGCGGATGAGAATACCTATCTTAGTTTAAATGGGGTGATTGGCAATGCACTGGATAAAGAACTGGGATTGACCTTTCAGATTCTTGATTATGTACTTCTTCAGGCACCCGGTGCACCGATTAAACAGGCACTTTTGGACGCACAGATTGGTAAAGATATCTTAGGTGGTTATGAGGATGGAATCCTTCAGCCGTCATTTTCAGTCATTGCAAAGAACTCAGAAGAGGATAAGAAAGAACAGTTTGTTTCTATTATAATGGAGGTTCTTGCAAAGACGGTCACAGAGGGGATTGATGAAAAATCTCTACGAGCAGCGATTAATTTCTTTGAATTCCGGTATCGCGAAGCAGATTATGGTTCTTATCCAAAGGGACTTATGTATGGACTTCGAATGCTTAACAGCTGGTTATATGATGAAAAACAGCCATTTATTCATATGAAAGATAATGAAGGTTATGATTTCCTGAAAGAAAAAATCGGAACAGGATATTATGAGCAGGTGATTACGGATTATTTAATAAATAATACGCATACTTCGCTTGTAATATTAAAGCCAAAAGCAGGGCTTGGTACAGAGAAGGAAGAGAAGTTAAAAGTCGAATTAGCTGCTTATAAAGCAACTCTTTCAAAAGAAAAAATTGCAGATATCGTTTTGGAAACAGCAAAATTAAAGGAATATCAGGATGAAGTCTCGACAAAGGAAGAGCTTGAGATGCTTCCACTGCTTAACAGAGAAGATATCGATAAGAAAGTCTTGCCGCTCAGTAACGAGGAGCACCTCGTAGGAGATATAAAATGCCTATATCATAACGTGTATACAAATGGAATTGTATATCTGCAGTTAATATTTGACATCAAGGAACTTCCGAAGGAACTGCTTCCGTATGCATCTCTTTTAGCTTACATTCTTGGATATGTTGACACTGAAAATTATTCTTATCTAGATTTATCGAATGAGGAGAATATTCATACCGGTGGCATCGAGACGAATGTAAAAAGTTTTGCAATTAAGAATACAGCAGATCGTTATTGCCCGGTTTTTGAATTTGCTTCCAAAGTTCTTTATCATGAGCTTTCAGATTTGTTCCGAATCATTAACGAAATATTATATCGGACGAAGTTTGATGATACCAAACGTTTAAAGGAAATCATCGAGGAGATTAAATCTAAATTGCAGATGCATTATAACTCGGCAGGACATTCTGTGGCGGTAGACCGATCCTTATCTTATAATTCTGCGAATGCTATGTTTAAAGAAATCACTTCTGGAATTACTTTTTACAAGTTCGTTGAGGATTTAGTTGATAATTTTACGGATAAAGCACAAGATATCATTAGTAAAATGAAACTCCTGATGCAGATGATCTTTGCAAAAAACAAACTGTTTATCAGTGTTACTTCAGATGAAGAGGGCTTCAAGTGCTTTGAGAATACATTGCCAGCATTTAGTAAAGAATTGCAAGAGAAAGTTGACACTTCTTTGTTTGAAGGGTATGATAAATCAGCATTACAACCGGTAAGTCTTAATGAAGGATTCAAGACAGCGATGCAGGTACAATATGTTGCACGTACCGGTAACTTTATGAAAGCTGGCTTTCTATATACAGGAGCCCTAAAAGTTCTGCAGACTATCTTAAGCTTTGACTATCTTTGGATGAATCTGAGAGTGAAGGGCGGAGCTTATGGCTGCATGTGCGGATTCTCGAGTATCAATGGAAACTCCTACTTTGTGTCCTTCCGGGATCCTAATCTGGCAGAGACGAATGCAATTTATGAGAGGACTTCTGATTTTGTTAAAAACTTCAGTGCAGATGAGAGAGATATTACGAAATATATTATTGGAACCTTCAGTACCCTGGATTCTCCTCTGTCTCCACGCGCAAAGGGACTCCGCTCCCTTAATATGTATTATGCAGGAATTACGGAAGAGGATTTACAGAGAGAAAGAGACGAAGTGTTAAATATCACGATAGAAGACATCCGTTCTCTTGATAATATCGTTCAATCAATTATGGATACTGGCGATATCTGCGTAATCGGAAATGAAAATAAGATAGAAGAGAACAAAGAATTATTTAAAGAAGTGAAGATGCTGTTTAAGAATGGGAAAAATCATGAGATTGAAATTGAGGAATAAGGAATAAACTGCAGATTGAAACAGTAAGGACAAAGGAATAGACAGCATATTAGGAAAGCAAGAACATAAGATATATACTATATTAATGTAGCAAGAGCAATAGAATATGAAGTATATCTATATGACATGAGTAATAAAAGATGAAGTATATGGAAGCAGTAAGAGTAATAAAATATGCATTATATTATAATTACATGAGTAAGGAAGATATGGATACAAGCAGCAAATATAATCATAAAATGATTTATATTAGAAGAAACACAAATTAATTGCGTTTCTTGATCAGAAGAAAGGGTTAGGATTAAGAATGAAGGATAAGAATTACAAATCAGGTTTTGTAACACTAATAGGACGCCCCAATGTAGGAAAGTCAACTTTGATGAATCAGTTGATCGGACAGAAAATTGCAATAACCTCCAATAAACCACAGACTACCAGAAATAGAATTCAGACTGTTTATACAGACGAGAGGGGACAGATTATTTTCCTCGATACGCCGGGAATTCATAAAGCAAAGAACCGCCTTGGAGATTATATGGTAAGCGTTGCGGAGAGAACTATCAGCGAAGTCGATATTGCATGCTGGCTTGTAGAACCTACGACTTTTATAGGCGCTGGGGAACAACATATTGCAGAACAACTGAATAAATCAAAAACTCCGATTTTCCTGATTATCAATAAAATTGATACTGTTAAGAAGGAAGAGCTCCTGAGAATTATTAATGCATACAAAGATATCTGCAATTTTGCCGAGATTATTCCGGTTTCTGCTTTAAAAGGCGAGAATACCAAGGACTTGGTGGAAGCCATCTATAAATATTTGCCGGAAGGCCCGATGTACTACGATGAGGATACCGTAACAGACCAGCCAGAAAGACAGATCGTTGCTGAGTTGATTCGTGAAAAGGGACTTCGATTATTAGGAGATGAAATTCCTCATGGTATGGCAGTCGTAATCGAATCCATGAAGGAACGTCCAAGCAATGGCGTGAATTCTACTCAGATGATGGATATCGAAGCAACGATCATTTGTGAAAGAGATTCTCACAAAGGCATGATTATCGGGAAAAAGGGCGTTAAATTAAAAGATATCGGATCACAGGCAAGAAGAGAGATCGAAAACCTGCTTGACTGTAAAGTTAACCTTCAGCTTTGGGTAAAGGTGAAGAAAGACTGGAGAGACAGCGATATCCTTATGAAGAACTTTGGATATGACCAGAAAGAATAAGAATATACCCATTGCTAATAAGAAAATATATTATGTCTTGAAGAAATAAAGAGATTCCTACGGCTAGAAATAATAGTGATGAATACCTATCATATATAATTCTCTGAAATAAAGAAGGTGGACGAATGCCGGTATCAACTACGGTAACAGGAATGGTGTTATCAGCTATGCCGGTTGGCGATTATGACAAGCGGCTTGTAATATTAACAACGGAAATGGGTAAAATATCAGCATTTGCAAAAGGCGCCCGTCGACCAAACAGCGCCTATATGGCATGTTCACAACCCTTTGCTTTTGGAGAATTCACACTATATGCGGGAAAATCATATAATGTAATGTCTACAGAAATTACGAATTATTTTGGTGAACTTAGAGATTATTTTGAAGGACTCTGTTACGGATTTTATTTCTGTGAATTTGTAGATTATATGACCAAAGAGAATAATGATGAGAAAGAAGTACTAAAACTCTTATACCAGACACTTCGGGTATTGGCTAAAAAGACAATCAGCCCCAAGTTGGTCAAGGCAATATTTGAGTTTAAAATAATGGCTCTTAACGGAGAGGCTCCACAGGTGTTTGGCTGTGTTAAATGCCAGAAGAGCTTGACGGATACTGCCTTGCAGGAGAGTGTAGTCTGCGCCTCGAGATATTATTTCAGCTCCGAGAGCGGTGGAATATTATGCGAAAGCTGCAGGGCATATGATAGAAGTGCGGTCAGCATCAATACTTCTACGTTATACACGATGCAGTTCATTCTCTCTAAGGAAATTGAGAAGCTGTATACCTTTAAAGTGACGGATGAAATTTTGAACGAATTAAATCGTTGCATCAAACCTTACCTGGAGAGATATATTGATCATGATTTTAAATCTATGGAAATGCTTAAGATTTTATAATTCATCCGGTTAAAAATTCAGTTGAAATTATAATACTTTAAGGTTACAATGATATGAACCCAAATATACGGAGGAAATGCTTTATGAAAAAGTTTATTCTTTGTACAATGATGTTGTTGCTGGTTCTCGGAACAACCGGTTGTAAAAAAGAAAAAATCGATATTACAGCAGAAAATGTTACAGTGAATACATTGCTTGCAAGACCAAATGGAGAACTGAAGACTGCTACGGTAGAGGATTTTGATAAATCCTATTATGATGTGAAAGAGCTGAAAAAATATATAGAGGATCAAATTGATTCCTATAATGATGTTACCGGAGGAAAGAAAATTACGGTAGAATCAGTACAGAAGAATAATGGTAAAGCGGTAATGATATTATCTTATTCGGGAATGGATCAGTATGCGGCATTTAATAAAGTGACCTGTGCATATTTTACAGGAGGCGAGCAAGAGATACCTTATTCTCTGCCGACAACTTTGCTGAGTGCAAAAGGTAAAAATACGGATACCAATAAAGTAATTGCGAATGAATCGCTGAAAATTCTGATGATAACAGAACCATATAATGTTGTTGTGGAAGGAACTGTAAAAT
>JBASOB010000148.1:0-4951 GCA_049657865.1 Mobilitalea sp. | reverse complement strand
CCTGCATTATATGGTGAATTGGGTGTACCAATATCCTATGCTGGAATTATTTCCATGATTGTTGCAGGAGGAACCATTATTTCCAGCTTTCAAAGTGGTAGAGTAATCAAACGTCTTGGTACGGGCAAAGTGACAACAATCAGCGTATTTATGACAGCTGTAGCTTTATTTGGAGTTTCAAGCAGCCATAGTTTTTTTGTGATCTGTCTTTGGGCAATACCCTTGGGGCTTGGTGCTGGATCAGTCGATGCTGCATTGAATAGCTATGTTGCTCTTCACTATAAAGCAAAACATATGAATTGGTTACACTGTTTTTGGGGAATTGGGGCAACCACAGGACCAATCATAATGTCATATTTTCTACTTAATGGAAGAACGTGGAATATGGGATACCGAACGATTAGTATCATTCAATTCTGTCTCGCAGGCATCCTAATATTAACCTTATCTTTATGGAATAAAGTTGGAAAAGAGGCACTTCCGGAGAAAGAGGAAGAGAAAATTTCCTTTGCATTTAAAGATCTTATAAAACTTCCAGGTGCTAAAGTGGCTTTAATATCCTTTTTCTGTTATTGTGCAATAGAAACAACAGCAGGATTATGGGGCAGTAGTTATCTTGTTATTGTAAAAGGAATCACTGCACAGACAGCGGCCAAATGGATATCAATGTTTTATTTTGGAATCACCTTTGGAAGATTTCTGTCCGGGTTCTTAACTTTTAAGTTTACTAATCGACAGATGGTAAGACTTGGGTTGGTGGTATTATCCTGTGGAGTAATCCTGTTCTTTCTTTCATTCCCTGATATCGCTATGCTGGTAGGATTTTTTATGATTGGACTCGGATGTGCACCAATCTATCCAAGTCTTCTTCATGAGACACCAGTGAATTTCGGAAGCCGTTATTCTCAAGCCATCATGGGGATACAGATGGCCTGTGCCTATATTGGAGCAACGTTTATGCCACCGATATTTGGATGGATTGCTTCAAAATCCAGTTATCAAATATTCCCGTTTTATTTAGGAATATTATTGATTGTAATGATTATAATGATAGAAACATCAAATAGAACAGTAAAGGTTCATACGTTATCCGATTAATAATCAAGTTGATACCTCCTGTTTTCGAACAGACATAATTCGAAATATATTTTGTACCATAGAAGTGTAGTTACTAAGTAATTAATTTTACTTAAGTAACTACACTTGTTTTTATATAGGAAAGCAAGTAACTGATCTTAATTTGGAAATTAAGCGTGAAATCAGAGCTTTTCACGCGAAAGATTAACGAAATTCGCTTTGCGGTACTTGTTTTTATTCTTAATAGTTATTTGAGATGTTGCAAGGTAGCATTATATAAATTGTGTGTATAAGATAGGTGTATTTGCTAAATAAGACATTATGAATTAGATTATTATGTTGGTTTTGAAGTTTTTGATAATTATTATCATTTAGTACTTGACAAGATACCCCCTGAACTAATATACTAACTGACAGAGAAATAATTATGATAATCAGTATCATTAAAGCAAAGAAAGGAAGGCGCGTATGTCATTATCCATGGTATCAGTAGGCGAAACAAGAACTGTTTCGGAATTCAGAGGAAAACCAGATATGAAAAAACATTTACAGAACCTAGGCTTTATCAAAGGACAGTCGATTAAGGTGGTTGGAGAAAATCAGAGTGGAATCATACTCTTAATTAAAGATGTAAAAATTGCATTAAACAGAGGATTAGCGTCCATGATTATCGTAAATTAAGGGTTGCTATTAAAGGTAAGGAAGGATTGCCTTATTATTAGATTTGTTCAAAAACTTTGAATTGAAATTTCAGGAGGATGTAGGATGACATTAAAAGATTTAAAGCCAGGAGAAGAAGGTGTTGTAACATCAATCGGTGAAAAAGGACCAACACGAAGAAGAATCATGGAAATGGGAGTAACACCTGGAGCGGCAGTCAAAGTAATCAAAGTGGCTCCGCTTGGAGATCCGATTGAAATCAATATTCGTGGATATGAACTTAGTTTACGAAAAGAGGAAGCAGCACAGATAAATTTATTATAAAGATTAGATATGCCGCAATTCGGCGAGGAAGAGGTATCAGATGGCACATACGATTGCACTAGCAGGTAATCCAAACTCAGGAAAAACGACATTATTTAACGAATTAACCGGTTCTAAACAGCATGTCGGCAATTGGCCGGGTGTTACGGTTGATAAAAAAGAAGGAATATATAAAAAAAACAGAGAAATTAAAATACTTGATTTGCCAGGCACTTATTCCTTGTCACCCTATTCTGCAGAAGAAATTATAGCACGGGATTACATTGTGAAAGAGCAGCCGGATGCGGTTATTAATATCGTAGATGGTACTAGTATCGAGAGGAATTTATATCTGACACTTCAGATTATGGAAACAGGGATTCCAATCGTAATCGCAATTAACATGATGGATGAAGTAGAGGCAAGAGGAGATTCGATTGATTGTGAAAAACTTCAAAAATTACTTGGTGTTCCTGTTATACCGATTGTTGCAAGAAATGGAAAAGGGTTTGAGGAATTAATGAGAGCTGCTGCAGAAGTAGCAAGGTATAAGAAAGAATACAGCAGACTGGATCTTTATGATCAAGCGACAAATAAAATTATAAATGATGTCAGGATTGCAATCAGTGATTCTGATAAGAATCGCAGGTATTGGAAGGCAGTTAAATTAGTGGAAGGTGATGAAATTGTACAGAATAGCCTGACAGAAACCGAAAGAAATGCAACAGAGACAATGATACACAGCGTAGAAGAAACAACCGGAATGGACTTGGAAGCTAAAATTGCTGATTTTCGATATCAATATATTTCAAAAATAGTGAAAGAAAGCGTGAAGAAATCTCATAAAGGACATAGAGAGACAAATTCTGATAAAATTGACTTAATCCTCACAAATCGGTTTTTAGCAATTCCGATCTTTGCAGTTATTATGTATCTGCTTTTTGCTGCTACCTTTAGTGAGAATTTCTTATTTATTCCTGGTCTCGCCAGTCCTGGTATCTGGCTTGCAGGCATAGCAGAACAAGGATGGGGTTTCCTTACGTCATTGATGGAAACAATTCTGGTAAGTGCATCACCTTGGGTGTATTCCCTGGTAATTGACGGAATTATGGAGGGTATCGGAGCAGTCATAGGATTTATACCTTTAGTTGTTGTGTTGTTCTTATTAATATCATTTTTAGAAGATAGTGGATATATGGCAAGAGTAGCATTTGTTATGGATAGAATTTTCCGTAAGTTTGGTTTATCCGGAAGATCATTTATTCCGCTATTAATGGGCTTTGGATGCGGGGTACCTGCGATAGCTGCAACAAGAACACTAGATTCAGAAAAAGACCGGAAAATTACAACGATCATTACAGGCTTCATGCCATGCGGAGCTAAGCTACCCATCTTTGCTCTGTTTGTATCAGTAATGTTTGCAGACAGCAATAAAACCTTAGTAACCTATTCTTTATATATGCTGAGCATTGTAGTTGCAATCATCGTATCTTTGCTTCTCAATAAATTTGTATATCACTCAGAAGCCTCTAATTTTGTAATGGAACTTCCACAGTACCGTATTCCTACTGCGAAAAGCGTAGTGATTCATGGTACTGATAAGATTAAGGACTTTGTAATTAAAGCCGGTACCATCATTTTCCTATCTACGATTGTCCTTTGGCTATTTACCAATTTTAACATGGATTCCTTTAATGGCAAAAATGCAGCGAATAATGAGAATGGAAGCGTAATGGCAGATATGGAGGATAGTTTCCTTGCAAAGGCAAGCGGTGTGGTGGCACCTATATTTACTCCGCTTGGCTTCGGTGAATGGAAACCAACGGTTGGTATTGTTACTGGATGGATTGCGAAAGAGAATGTCGTGGTAACTTTTGCTCAGCTTTATCAAGAAGATTCGACACTGGAATATTTAGATGATTTCTTTTATGGATATACAATAGAAGAATTGACGGACCTTGGATTTGAAAATGGGGAATATAGCGAAGAAGCAGCTCCTGATATCTATGCGGAAGTAATTCTCTTTGAAGGCGGTGATGAAAATGCTTTAGGATCCATGAAAGATGACATTCCCACAAAAGCAGCAGCGTATGCCTATATGGTATTTAATCTATTATGTATGCCATGTTTTGCAGCAGTCGGAGCGATGAAAAGGGAATTGAAGACTTGGAGACTAACAGGATTTGCAATTAGTATTCAGATGGCTACCGCTTATATTGTAGCTCTGTTGATTAATCAGATTGGCGGACTATTTATATGATTAGGTTTGTATAAATAAGACAAGTAGAAGACAATTAAATAAAAATATGAATTTTATAAAGAAACTTGCCAATAAAAGGTAATTGTAATTAAATCGCTTATTTATGAAAAGGTAACTGGAATTAAGCTGCTTATATTAAAGATTGTATATAATTTTACAAATAATTTAATAGAGAGGATAAGAATATTATGACGGATATTATTGTGATAGGAATTATAATTCTGCTAGTCATCGGTGTTTCTTATTATATAAGGAAACAGAGAAAAAGTGGTAAAACCTCCTGTTGTAGTGGAGATTGCAGTGGCTGCAGCGGATCTTGTTCAGGAAATAAATAGAATCTTTAATTAAAAAAGTGAATTCTATTTTGGGATTTTAGTAAAAATATTGATAGAAAAAGTTATTTCTATTTTTTTGAAATCAATAAAATAATATTGAAATCCTAAAAAAATGATTGACATTCATAATAAATGGAGATATCATATGCTAAATAGCAAAGGCGCAACAGATAATATCTGTGGCGCTTTTTTTAATTACGGCTTTAGCCGGTTGAGCTTAGCGAGTTTCTCAACAGAGAAATGAGCTATGCGAAACATAAATCCACCTGCTATGCGGGTGGTGGGCCATTTGCTTATAGCAAAAAATCACCTTTTC
>JBASOB010000147.1:0-1871 GCA_049657865.1 Mobilitalea sp. | reverse complement strand
AAATAGTGCATTCTTATTAAATTTGACTTCCTTTACAAAAATTCAAGCTCATTCGAACGTATTCGTACTCGGACATCTTTTTGATGTCCTTATGATGTCCTTCTGGTTTCAAAATGTCTGTGAAGCCGCATAAACACTGGATTTATTTATCCAAGCTCTTCATCGTCGGAAACAACAACACGTCCCTAATCGCAGCCGACCCAGTTAACAACATAACCAACCGATCGATTCCAATACCGATGCCGCCTGTTGGAGGCATGCCGTATTCAAGTGCGCATAAGAAATCTTCATCAAGTTGATTTGCTTCTTCATCACCGGCTGCTCTAAGAGCTTCCTGTGCTTCAAAACGTCCTCTTTGATCAAGCGGATCATTTAATTCTGAGAAAGCATTGGCCATTTCGCGTTTCGTAATGAAGAGTTCGAAACGTTCTGTGTAGTCCGGATTGCTTGGCTTTCTGCTGGCAAGCGGGGAAACCTCAACCGGATGATCCATAATGAAGGTCGGTTGGATCAAATGTTCTTCTACAAATTCTTCAAAGAATAAATTGATGATATCTCCACGTTTGTGTCTGGCTTCAAATGCAATATGCTTTTCTTTGGCAAGTGCTTTTGCTGCTGCCTCATCCGGAATTTGATCAAAATCAATGTCCGTATACTTCTTAATTGCTTCAACCATGGTTAATCTCTCGAATGGTTTTGATAAATCAATCTCAGCGCCATCATAAGAAATCTGAGTTGTGCCGAGTACTTTAAGCGCAACCGTTTTATATAAATCTTCTACTAAATCCATCATGCCATAGTAGTCTGTATATGCCTGATATAATTCCAGTAATGTGAATTCAGGATTATGTCTTACTGACAATCCTTCATTACGGAATACTCTTCCAATTTCATATACTCTCTCAAGTCCACCGACAATCAGACGTTTCAGGTATAATTCAAGTGAAATTCTTAGATGAATATCCTGATCCAGTGAATTGTGATGTGTGTTGAAGGGTTTTGCTGCTGCTCCACCTGCATTTGGTACAAGTACCGGTGTCTCAACTTCTATGAAATCTTGATTATCTAAATAATTACGGATTTCCCTGATAATAAGAGAACGCTTGATAAAGGTATCCCTAACTTCTGGGTTTACAATTAAATCAATATATCTCTGTCTGTATCTGGTATCGGTATCCTTTAGTCCATGGAATTTTTCTGGAAGGATCTGAAGGCTCTTAGTTAAAAGCACGATTTTATGCGCTTTTACCGATACTTCTTCCGTATGGGTCTTGAATACTTCTCCTTCAATACCAACAATATCACCAATATCAAATTTTTTAAAATCTGCATAAGACTCTTCTCCGACTTCGTCTCTTTTGACATAAGCCTGAACATCACCTTTTACATCTCTTATATTACAGAAGGAAGCTTTTCCCATTACTCTCTTAGACATAATACGTCCAGCAATGGAAACGATTTTACCTTCATAATCCTCAAAATTGTTAGCGATATCACTCGTGTGATTCGTTACCTGATACTTCATGATTTGGAAGGGATCCTTTCCATTTTCTTGAAGTTCAGCTAATTTTGTTCTTCTAACCTTAAGCAGTTCATTAATGTCCTGCTCTGTTTGAATCTTTTCATCAGCCATGAATTTCACCTCTTATCGCAATAAACTTCCCCTACTTCATATGATTTATCATCTGAGTAAAGTGTTTACCTGCTTATTAGTTTGATCTTAGTATTTCTAATATCTTATATTTAATAGAACCTGCATGTGTATCTACGCTTACAACGTCACCGATTTTAGAGCCGAGAAGCGCCATTCCTACTGGTGATTCATTGGAAATTTTACCTTTTAAAGTGTTCGCTTCTGTAGATCCTACTAG
>JBASOB010000146.1:0-1583 GCA_049657865.1 Mobilitalea sp. | reverse complement strand
TGCGAATACTTAGGAATAGGAAAAACCAAAGCACGAGAGCTATTACATGATCCGAAGAACAAATTTACAGTACGTATTGGAAGTAGATTATATGCACATAAAAAGAAGCTTGATGATTGGTTAGAGTTTCAAGTTGAACGCAGATAAATATAATTTGTGGCAGTGTTGAATATAAGTTTTGGCTACAGTATAATTAATATATTGTAACAAAACTTAATTCTATCGTGGAGGAATCGCATGGGTAAGGATCTGAAAGGAAAAGAATTAGGAGATGGAATATCTCAACGTAAAAATGGAACATATCATGCCAGATTTGTTGATAGGTTTGGCAAGCGGCAGTCTTTTTATAGTAAGGATAAAAGAGAAATTAAAGAATTACTAAACAAAGCAACTTATGAAGATAAAATGTGTACTAATGTTGCTGATACGAATGTTATATTGGATGAATGGTATCAGCAATGGTTAGAAATACACAAGTATAAGGTGATTCGGGAAAATACGAAAAGGCAATATATTCAAATCTATCAAAAGCATATTAAACCAACGTTGGGAAAGACCAAGTTAAGAGAAATTACACAACTAAATGTAAAAGGATTATTAAAAAAGTTAGATAAGAAAGGCTACAAATTTGAAACTCAAAACAAGGTGAGAATTTTGCTGCTGGATATGTATAATAAAGCAATGATTGATCATTATGCCACAGAGAATCCTGCAAAAGGCATTCGACTTGTTAGAGATGAAAAGAAGGATGTCAGAGTATTATCACCAGATGAGCAAACTGAATTTTTTGATTGTTGTCGCGGAACCTTTTATGATAATTTTTTTACTGTCGCCATTTCTACCGGGTTAAGACCTGGAGAGTTATGTGCTTTAAGATGGGAAGACATTGATTTTAAAAAGAAAGAAATCAGTGTAACAAGAACACTGCTGTATCAAAAATTAGAAGGAGATGAAAAAAAAGAGTTTCATATTGATCCTCCAAAGACAAAAAGCAGTATTCGTAAAGTTCCTATTAATAAGCAATGTGAAGTAGCATTGAAGAAGCAGAAATTGCAGCACGACGTAATCATGAGTAAGTCTTGTGCAAAACCAGTGAAAGGTTATGAGGATCTTCTATTTACAACTAAGTTTGGTACTCCAATTAATTCTCAAATAATCTGTGATGCAATAAAAGCAATAATTAGTGAGATTAATATCTGCAGAGATGATTTGGAGCAGTTTGAAAGTTTTTCTGGACATTGCTTTCGTCACAGTTTTGCAACTAGGTGTTTTGAAGCAGGGATACAACCAAAGACAGTACAAATGTATTTGGGACATGCAACCTTGCAGATGACTATGGATCTCTATACACATGTTTTGGATGACCATAAGCAGGAAGAAATGCTCAAGTTGGAAAATGCATTAGATGAGGTTATGAATAAGGGGGATGAACTCATTGAAAAGAGATATGAAAATTCTATAAAAAATGAAGTGGCGTACCAAAATAAAGTAGTTGATATGAATGGCGTACGATTGGCGTAAACTGACATGCTGTGGCGTACGATAAACCGCAAGAGTGCATGAAATAAGGGATTGTTGATATA
>JBASOB010000145.1:0-7366 GCA_049657865.1 Mobilitalea sp. | reverse complement strand
AATTGAAATCATCTCGCCCCTTCCAACCAAAGACGCCGAGGGCTTTGTCACTGAGGGTGACACCCTCCTTGCTTCTGTGAAGGCATACAAGGAGGATCAGCACGGCAATGAACGTTGGTCAAATATGGCGGCTTTTTCAGAAGCTACATCCTTGTTCCGTTTCAGGGCGATACCAGGTCTTACGATCACCACTGAAATGCTCTTTACCTGCGAAGACGGACGCTACGAGATCACAAGTGTGGAAGATGTGCGGAGCCGAAAGATGTATCTTGAGGTGCTCGGAAAGAAGGTGATTTCAAGTGGCTAAAGTAGATATAAAAATGCCGGTGGACTTCCTCCTAAAGGTATCCCGGCTCGCTGAACAAACTGACACAATCATCCCCAAGGTATTGGAAGTTGGTGGTGAGGTCGTTCTTGAAAAGGTCAAATCTAATCTGCAAGCGGTTATTGGAAGCGGCACAAAGTACCCTTCCGACTCAACGGGCGAGCTGGCTTCTGCGCTGGGTGTATCGCCCGCAAAGCAAGACCCAGACGGTAACTATAACGTGAAAGTTGGTTTTGCTGAGCCAAGAAGTGATGGCAGTTCCAACGCTAAAATTGCCAATATCATCGAGTATGGCAAACATGGCCAGCCTGCCAAGCCCTTCCTGAAACCCGCAAAATCCGCTTCACGCAAGGCATGTATCGAGGGCATGACCGAAAAGCTGAATGAGGAGATTTCAAAACTATGAGCCTATTAATTGAACTAAACAGGCTGCTCTGTGGGCTGCATATTCCTGTGGAGACTGGCACATTCAGCGGTATCGCACCAGACGAGTATGTTGTGATTACACCACTGGTTGATTCCTATGCCCTCCATTCGGATAATGTTCCAGGATGCGAGACCCAGGAAGCGCGGATGTCACTGTTTACAAAGGGCAACTACAACAATAAAAAAAGACAAATTGAGCGTGAACTGCTCAAAATTGATATTACAGTCACAGAGCGTCGGTACGTAGGCCATGAAAGCGATACCGGCTATCACCATTACGCCATTGACGTGGCGAATTATTACGAACTGGAGGAATGAGATATGGCAACAATCGGATTGGATAGCCTTTTCTATTCAAAAATAACGGAAGCATCAGACGGCAATGAAACCTATGCCACACCAGTATCCTTGGCAAAAGCTATGAAAGCAGATTTATCAGTAGAGCTTGCTGAAGCAATACTCTATGCTGATGACGGTGCAGCAGCCGTGATTAAAGAATTTAAAAGCGGAAAACTGTCACTTGGTGTAGATGACATTGGCGCAGCCGCCGCCCAGGATTTAACCGGCGCAATCGTTGATGACAACGGTGTTTTAATCTCTGCAAGCGAGGATGGTGGCACACCGGTAGCCATTGGGTTTAGGGCCAAGAAAGCAAATGGTAAATACCGCTACTTTTGGCTTTATCGTGTGAAGTTTGGTATACCGGCTACAAACCTTGAAACAAAGGGAGACAGCATCAAGTTTTCTACTCCGACCATTGAAGGTACTGTAATGCGCAAAAACAAACTTGATGGTCAAGGGAATCATCCTTGGAAAGCCGAGGTTAGTGAGGATGATGCTGGTGTTGTATCTACCACAATCAGCAGTTGGTTTACTAAAGTATATGAACCGGTATTTACAGTAACTCCTTAAGGAGGATGTGAAAAATGGACAATGATAGAAGTGCAATGATTGTTATTGGCGGTCTTGAATACAAGCTTATTCTTACCACCAAAGCAACAAAGGAAATTGCCAAGAGATATGGTGGCCTTGAGAACTTAGGTGACAAACTCATGAAATCCGAAAACTTCGAAATGGCCTTAGATGAAATTGTATGGCTCATAGCACTCCTTGCAAATCAAAGTGTGCTAATCGATAACAGGTTAAATGGTGAAAAAAAAGCATTGTTAACCGAAGATGATGTTGAACTTCTAACCTCACCTCTTGAGCTTGCAACCTATAAGGAAGCAATCATGGAAGCGATGTTTAAGGGTACGAAAAGATATATTGAATCAGAGGAAACAGATACAAAAAACGTGCAGGTCGAGTAAGCGATGAGGAATTGTTTGCTCGACTTTTATATTACGGAGTAACACAGCTAAGAAGGCCAGAGGTTGATGTATGGCTCATGCCAATTGGTGAGCTACTGGATCAGTGGGAAATCCACAAACAGTTTAATGGCCTGGAGAAACCAAAGCGTGAGCTGTTTATTGATGATATTATTCCGGCAGGAATTTAGGAAGGAGGTGGCATAATGACAGATAATTTTGGACTAAAAATTGGTGTTGAAGGTGAAAAGGAATTTAAAAATGCTCTGAGAGATATCAATCAAAGCTTTAAAGTTTTAGGCTCCGAGATGAACTTAGTATCCTCGCAGTTTGATAAACAGGATAAATCCATTGAAGCATTAACCACAAGAAACCAAGTGCTTAATAAAGAAATTGATACTCAAAAGGATAAGGTTTCTACCCGTGAAAAGGCACTTCAAAATGCCGCCGCCTCCTTTGGGGAGAACGATAAACGAACGCAAGCTTGGCAGATACAGCTTAATAATGCAAATGCTGATCTAAATAAGATGGAAAAAGAGCTGGGTGATAATAACAAAGCTCTTGATACTGCGGGAAAAGAATTTAGTGAAGCAGAAAAGGAAGCCGACCAGTTTGGTGATGGCGTGAAAGACGCAGCGGACAAGGCAGATGATGCAGGTAACCGTTTTGAGAAGCTCGGTGGAGTCTTAAAAGGTATCGGTGTAACAATGGGTGCAGCACTTGTAGCCATAGGAGCGGCTGCTGCCTCTGCTGGCAAGGCCCTGGTGGATATGACAGTTGATGCATCGCAGTATGCAGATGATATCTTAACAATGTCAACTGTTACGGGGATGTCGACTGATAGCCTTCAAGCGTATAAATATGCTGCAGAGCTAGTTGATGTATCTATGGAAACGCTAACAGGATCCATGTCAAAACAAATAAAAGCAATGTCTGGTGCAAGAGATGGCTCAGCAAAGTATGCGGATGCCTATGCAAAGCTAGGTGTGTCGGTTGCAGATAGCAATGGAGTGCTTAGAGACAGTGACTCTGTTTATTGGGAAACCATAGATGCACTCGGTAAAATCTCCAATGAAACAGAACGTGATGCTTTAGCCATGCAAATCTTTGGAAAATCTGCTCAAGAATTAAATCCGTTGATTGCACAAGGTTCTGCTGGAATTTCAGAGCTAACAGAAGAAGCAAAGCGGATGGGTGTCGTTATGGGTGAGGATTCCCTTAATGCACTTGGAAACTTTGATGATAGTATCCAAAGATTAAAAGGTGGTGCAGAAGGTGCTAAAAACGCACTGGGCATGGTACTTCTTCCTCAGCTTCAGATTTTAGCAGATGACGGTGTCGGCCTACTTGGCGATTTCACAAAGGGATTAAATGAAGCTGGTGGTGACTGGAATAAAATATCAGATGTTATTGGTGAAACGGTTGGCGGCATAGCGAATATGATTATGGAAAATCTACCTAAGCTTATTGAGCTTGGACTTGATATTGTCATGTCTATCGGCGGGGCAATAGTCTCCAATTTACCAACCATCATTGATGCGGCGGTCTCTATCGTTATGACACTTCTGCAAGGGCTCATTGATGCACTGCCCGCTATAACAGCGGGAGCTATTCAGCTTGTTATGGCACTAGTAAATGGGATCATAGAAAATCTGCCAGCCTTAGTTAAAGGCGCGTTGCTTATGATCGTCGCCCTCTCTACTGGAATAGCAGATGCTCTACCAGAGTTAATACCAGCAATCATTCAAGCCGTGATCCTTATAGTAGAAACACTGATTAATAACATGGATAAAATTTTAGAAGCAGCATTTAAGATAATAGAAGGCTTGGCAAGAGGGCTACTTGATGCCTTGCCAAAGCTTATCGAAGCATTACCTAGGATAATTACTTCTATTATAGATTTTATCACAAACAACCTACCAGAGATCATTGAGATGGGCATACAACTTACCATTCAGCTTGCAGCAGGGCTTATCAGCGCACTGCCAACCTTAATTGCAAGCCTGCCCCAAATTGTAACTCCAATTTTATCAGGTATAGGAAAAGCGGCTATCTCCATTGTCGAAGTTGGTAAAAATATTGTCCTAGGGCTATGGGATGGAATTAAAAGCATGGGCTCTTGGCTAGGGGATCAAGTGAATGGTTTCTTTGGTGGGATAATAACCGGAGTTAAAGACTTGTTAGGAATTAAATCGCCATCGACTATCTTTGCCGAAATTGGAACAAATATGGCACTTGGGATAGGCGAAGGTTTTCAAAGTAATATGGGTACAGTGGAAAAAGGAATGGAAAACAATATTCCCACTGATTTTGAGGGCACTTGGAATGAACTCACAGACAATGCAATTAAAGCATGGAGCAAAATAGTCACAAATGCACAAGATATCTGGACTAACCTACAAGCCTTTTTTGAGGTGAACTGGAAACAAACAAGCAATGATTTTAGTGCTGTATGGAATACCACAAAAGAGCTTGCAGAAAATATATGGTCAAGCATAAAGGTTATTGCAAGTTCTATATGGGCAGCAATTTCCGAATTCTTTACAAAGAGTTTCAATGCTACCAAGGGCAGCTTTGAAATGGTCTGGGGTGATATTTCAAAAATTGCAGATTCAGTATGGCAAGGGATTAGAACCTTGGCCATAACGATTTGGAATGCCATCAGTGACTTCTTTATTTCAAGCTGGCAGGGTGTAAAGATAAGCTTTGAAACTGTCTGGTATGGTATTAGAGATATATTTATCAATATTTGGACAGGACTTCAAACAACTGCAACTGTGCTTGTTAATGGCGTTGTAAATAACATAAAAGCCGCCTTTAATATTGATTGGTGGAGTGTTGGTACCAACATCATAGACGGAATCACAAGTGGCGTAGTAGCTGCAGCAAAGAGCCTAGCAAGAGCTGTGGCAAATGCAGCACGTGCAGCACTTGATGCCGCAAAATCAGCACTGGGAATTCATTCCCCATCAAGTGTATTTCGTGATGAGGTAGGACTGCAGATTGGAGCTGGACTTGCAGAAGGTATTGATAACAGCAGGCAAAGGTTAAGCGACAGTATGAGCAGACTTTCAGATGGATTAAGGTTAGAAGCTAATTTAGATATAACAAGCCCGGATGCTGCTCAAATGAATGGTACCTATGGAAATAGAGCGGGTAATGGCGGTATCACTCAAAACATAACGATTGTGTCTCCAAAGCCACTATCCGAACGAGAGCTTGCACGTGAGTTTCAAAATACCTCTAGAAAATTAGCGATGGGAGTGATTTAGTTGGAATTAATCTATATAAACGATGCCGGAGGCAAACTTTGCCTACTTCAAAGAAAGCCACTCTTCTTGCAAAGCATAGATGGGACAGGTGCAGTAAAACATATTATCTCCACCTTCAAAGCACCCAATCAAGATGGGGGTGTGTTTGTGTCAGGCAGCTTGGATATGCGAAATATCACTATTGAAGGAAGAATATTAGCAGACTCTATAGAGGAGGCGTATAAACTTAGAAAAACCTTGCTTGATATCTTTAATCCAAAGCATAAAGGAAGACTGATTTTTAAGGAACTAAGTATTCCTTGCATTGTAGAAGAAGCGCCGGTATTTAAAGCAGACAGTCATAAGACACCTGCTTTTTTTATTAGCCTCCTTTGCACATCCCCCTATTTTGAAACAGTAAATGAAATAAACAAGCTGCTTGCAGGCTGGCATCCCAGCTTTAGCTTTGAGCTGGAGATCCCTATTGAAGAAGGTATCGAAATGGGCTTTCGTGAGGAGAGTCTGATCATTGCGGTTGAAAATGTAGGTAGTGTGCCTTGCGGGGCAACCTTTGAATTTATAGCCCAGGGTATTGTGGAAGATCCGATGATCATTGATGTGGTAACGGGTAAATTTATGAAGCTGAATAGGGTTATGCAGACAGGCGAAATTATCACTGTCTCTACCCACTTTGCCAATAAAAGAGTTACCTCCAGCTTAGAAGGAGGAACTAATGCCTTTGCCTGTCTTGATGAACACTCCCACTTCCTGCAGCTTGACGTGGGAACTAACCTCCTCCGTTATGATGCCGGAAGTAATCTTAACAACTTAGAGGTCAATGTGTATTTTAGACCACAGTATTTGGGGGTGTAGCCTTGCTTAATGTATACAACAGTAATTATGAGCGAATTGGCTTTATTGAAAGCTACTCCTATTTAAGCTGGGTTAGAAGATATGTAGGTGTTGGCGAATTTGAACTTAAATGCGCACCAGAAAATCTCCCCCTACTCTCCCTTGGTAATATTCTATCTAAGATAAACGATAATGAAGGTGCCATTATTGAAACAATTGCCATTGAATCCGTAGAAAAAGAAATGCTTACGGTACGTGGCCGGTTTTTAAGTGCGCTCCTCGAAAGTAGAATCATCTGGGAAACTGAAACCTTAAATGGTAATATTGGAGACTGCATCGGGCAATTAATCAATAACAATGCAGTAAATCCCTTAGATGCAAACAGAATCATACCAAACCTGAGATATGAGCAAGTAGCAATTGGAAAAAGCATCTCAATGCAGGTTAGCTATAGGAACTTACTTGAAACAGTCATTGGAATCTTAGGTGAAGCAGCAGTGGGTATAAAGGGAGTTTTAACTTCACAGGGTACCTCCCTTTCCCTATATAACGGGCGTGAGCTACCCTTTGTATTTTCAAGAGAGTTTGAAAACTTGCTCTCCCAAAATTACACCGATAGTGCTCGTGATTATGCCAACACTGCTAAAGTTGCCGGCGAGGGTGAAGGCAGTGGCAGACAGGTGGTAGTGATTGACGGAGAAACAGGAATAAACCGCAAAGAAATATTTGTTGATGCTAAGGACTTACGCTTAAGCGAATATGAAAACAATGAGAAATACCTTGCAGCATTAAGGCTTCTTGGCAACGAAAAACTATTTGAAAAGCGTAGGCGCGAGAGCTTTGATGCTGTGGCCAATACCAACAGTAATTTATCCTATAGGTTGGACTTTGATTTAGGAGATATTGTAACGGTAAAATCGTCTCTGCTTGGGATATCTATAAGGCTTAGAATAACAGAAATAACAGAAACCTATGATGCGAATGGTATTCATGTTGACTTAGTTTTTGGTGATCCCCTGCCTACACTAAACGAAAAATTGAAAGGGGTGATTTGATGGAGCGTAGCGCATTTTTTAATTCAGTGGCCGGAGATAGAAAATACAAGGCAGAGATATTTGCCGGCTACTTTTCAAAGTTTATAACCAACGGGATCTTCCCACTTCCAGCCGATAATTTAAGAATTGCTGCCCATGACAGAATGCAGA
>JBASOB010000144.1:0-1999 GCA_049657865.1 Mobilitalea sp. | reverse complement strand
GAAGTAATGGTTCTACTTGTTCAAATGTTTCTTTGTCTCCGCCGCTCATTATAGCCAACGTACCGTCAATAGCGCCAACCTCTCCTCCGCTTACAGGAGAATCTATTAAATTAATTTCTGTTTCCTTAGCTTTAGCATACATTTCTCTTATTACATTTGGTGATGTGGAACTTAAGTCGACAATTATAGTTCCTTTTCTCTTTGTGTCTATAATATTTTGTATGCTTGATTTAACCAAATCATTTGTTGGCAAACACAAGAAAATAATATCACAGGTATTTGTTATTTCTTCAGCATTATCAACGGGTGTTCCGCCAATTTCTTTAAATATTTTTCTTTTTTCTTCCACAACGTCAAAGCCAACAATTTTTAGTTTGCTTTTTTTTACCAAATTAGAAGCCATAGGCAATCCCATTATGCCAATTCCAATGAAGCCTATTTTTTTCATATATTCTCCTTCATTACAAATTTACTTCGTAAAATTATGATTTTGGTTCCCTGCTTACCTGAACGTAGTGAAGGATCTCATCTTTGTTGAAAACATGAGATTCTTCGGCTACGCCTCAGAATGACAAGGTCGGAAAGTTTACTTTGTCATCAATCTGAGGAACCCATGCTATGGTCCTTTAATTATCTGTTATTTTGTTATTATTTCTCTTCTTCCTCGTTTATTATCAAAACTGGACATGGTGCATCTGAAATTACTCTTTGGGTTACGGAGCCAACAAAAAAACGCTTAACTTTCGAGAAACCGCGGCGTCCCATAACTATAAGATTACAGTTCATTTTTTTGGCATATTTTAAAATTTCTTCATAAGCTACACCGGATAATACTACTTTCTCAAAATTAATACCATTTAAATTTAATTTATCTGTGAATACATCTAAAATTTTAGTTTGCAGTTCTATTAACCCTGTTGTAATTTGCGGATAATCAAATGGCAAACTAACTATTCCACCTACGTCGTATGTGTATATATAACGTGCATCTACTATTGTAATAAATGTTATTTCACTGCCATATATTTTCGCAATTTCAATAGCTTTTTCTGCTGCTTTTTCTGCTATTGGTGAACCATCTACTGGAACAAGTATTTTTTTCATACAATACCTCCTAATACTTATGTATATATTTAATTTACCCAATTATTAATAATCTAAACAATATATGAAAAAGAATTGGCTATAATGTAAAATTAATGGATTTCGATGTATCTTGGGACGGAGAAGCAAATGCTATTATAATAAATACTTTAAATTAATATCAAATGATTTTAAAATATAAAGAAAGCAATATTCAAAGTTATGAATATTGCTATAATATATAATATTATTAATCATCATTTTCAATTTCTGTTATATCATCAATTATAGTCTCTTCTTCCGAGTCACCATTTTCTTCATTCTCATTTTGTTCATTGGTTTCATCAGGTTTATTTTGTTCGTTAATCCATTGATCATAATGCCACTGCGTGTGGTTGGTACATGTACTAGTGGGAACTTGAAAATTATAATCAAGTATACTTACAGCTAAATTTTGCGGAATATAACTTGTTATAAAAACTTTTTCTGTTATTGTATTGTCAGGACAGTACTGTGATTTCAACAAGTTAGAGCTAGTGCATACTTCTGCTTTTACATGGATGCTACATATTTTAGTGGGCTGAGTGCCAGGTACAAAATATTCAGTGATTATTTGGCTGCCACGAGGATCTTGTGAACATAAATCAGAAGGCAGACTGCCAGACTGACTACAAACTCTAACCGGAATTAAATTAGGGTTTAATTCGAACTTAGCTGGAGCTAAACCCTGGTGAATCGGTGTCATAATCCCGCTCCACAGTCTTGCATTTGCACCGCTGTCGCCTGAAAGTTTCATTTGAACATTATCATTTCCTACCCATACACCGCCAATATAATATGGCGTGAAACCTACAAACCAAAAATCTCCGTTTGCTTGTGTTGTTCCTGTCTTGCCGGCAACCTCGATTCCCAATTC
>JBASOB010000143.1:0-6782 GCA_049657865.1 Mobilitalea sp. | reverse complement strand
TTACATCATAATTATGAGTAGTGTTCAGAGGAGACCATATGAATTACGGAACAATTAAGACCTGCGATATTGCCAATGGTCCGGGAGTGCGAACCTCTCTATTCGTTTCTGGATGTACCCATCACTGCAAAGGTTGCTTTCAAGCAGAAACCTGGAACTTTGACTATGGAACTCCTTATACAGACGAAACGGAGACCATGCTTATAGAGTCTTTGAAACCCTCTTATATCAAAGGGTTAACAGTGCTCGGAGGCGAGCCTTTTGAACCGGAGAACCAAAGAGTCCTTGTTCAATTGCTGGGCAAGATTCGTATGAAATATCCTAATATCAATATTTGGTCCTACTCAGGCTACCTATTCGAAGAATTAACCGGACAGATAGAGGGAACCGGAAGAGCCAGATGTGAAGTAACAGATGAGATACTTTCGTACCTAGATGGACTTGTTGATGGTAAATTCATGGAAGAGAAGAAAGACATCTCTCTTTCTTTTCGAGGATCTTCTAATCAAAGGGTGATCAATGTTCAAAAGTCATTAAGAGAGAAACAAGTGCTTTTAATAGATGTAAAAAAATAGATTAAGGATAATAAAGAAAACTCATTAAGAACATAAGAATAGGAGGTACCAAATGGAAGACATGTATAACAAAGTAATGGAATCCACCGAATATATTAAATCCAAAATTACTCTTTCACCTAAAATAGGAATGATACTTGGATCGGGACTAGGTGATTTATCTAAGAATATGACGAACAAAGAAATCATAGATTACAAAGATATTCCGAATTTTCCAAGATCAACAGTGGAAGGTCATCAGGGGTGTCTGATAATTGGTAAGCTTCAAGGAATCGAAGTACTTATGATGCAGGGACGCTTTCACTATTTTGAAGGTTATTCCATGAAGGAAGTTACCTATCCGGTGTTTGTGATGAAGCAGCTCGGAATAGAAAATCTTATCATTACCAACGCCTGCGGAGGAATTAACCCTTCCTTTGAACCTGGGGATTTAATGATTATTAAGGACTTCATCAATCTTATGCCTGGAAATCCATTGATTGGGCTAAATGACGAGCGCTTTGGGCCGCGTTTTCCGGATATGACGGAACCTTATAAACTTCCTTTGATTGAAAAAGCGAAGGAGACTGCGGATCATCTTCATATTCCATATCAAGAAGGAGTATATGCTGGTTTTATGGGGCCTTATTATGAGACGGCAGCAGAGATCAGAATGATAGGACAGTTTGGAGCGGATGCGGTAGGTATGTCAACCGTGCCGGAGACGATAGCAGCTAATTATCTTGCAATGAATGTATTAGGGATTGCATGTATTACCAATATGGCGACAGGGATACAGAAGATGAAGCACTCTCACCAAAGAGTAGTTGAGACCGCGAACAGGACCTCTGAGCTTTTCTCAGCATGGATTGAGGCAATCGTGCAGGTACTATAGATTCCAGGATTATTTTTTAAATAAAAGAATATAGTATATTTTTTATAGTATTCTCTTTGCTTCTATGTCTTGAAGGATTACATAATACTGAATTTTACAGAAACATCATTCTTTGCGGTATATGGAATGTTACAATAATTGACCCATAGTATTTAGCTTTGTAAATAGAATTTTATTGATGTATCTGAGTAATTAAGCTATAATATTATCACATAGATAAGGAGATAGAATTCAATATGGATAAGATAATTGAGAAAGTTAAGAAAATATATAAAACCTTGAAACCAATTCATTGGATCGGCATTGCAATTGGAGTTACCTGGATTATAATGGGAATTTATGGTATGTTGAGTTGAAGTGATAAGTAATGTAAATAGAAAAATTAATAATATTTAATATGTTCTGTTTATAAAAAAGAGATTGACATGCAAAAAAAGAAATGATACTATAGTCCAAATCGAAAAATAATAGTAATGCTAGAACAACGACGTTCATTTCAGGGGGGCTTTCCGCAAAGAGTCAACTTAAGTGAGCGTTTTCTTTTTATTATTAAGTTATCATAACATATAATTTCAATGAGTTATCCATCAAAGCAGGCAACTCATTATGATCAGGAGGATAAAATTATGGACCAGTCAAGAACAAATGGATTGCCAGAAGCGCAAGGATTATATGATCCAGCAATGGAACACGATGCTTGCGGAATTGGATTTATCGCAGATATCAATGGGAACAAAAGCCATGCTATTTTAGAGGATGCTCTTGAATTACTCAAACGTCTTGATCATCGTGGTGCGAGAGGCGCTGATGAAGATACCGGAGATGGGGCAGGAATCATACTGCAGATACCTCACGAATATTTTCTCAGAGAATGCCAGGCATTAGGATTTGATCTGCCAAATGAGGGCGAATATGCAGTCGGAATGTTGTTTGCGCATCGCTATGATTCCTTCCGGAAAGTACAGTTTGGGATGATGAATGAAATTGTAGAAGCAAACGGATTAAACGTATTAGGCTGGAGAGAAGTACCAATCGATAAGAGCCATGCAGGAGAAGCAGCGAAAAAGGTAATGCCTAGGTTTATTCAGATATTTATCGGAAAAAACGGACTCGACTTGGATGAAATGGCATTTGAAAGAAAATTGTATGTAATAAGAAAACAGGCAGAGAATAAAATAGTTCCATTGAGTAAAGAAAATGGAGGCATCTTCTATTTTCAAAGTATGTCCAGCCGTACGATTGTGTATAAAGGTATGTTGACAGCTGACCAGCTGGCACAGTTTTATATGGACCTTTCCGATATGGACTGTACAACGAAGATGGCTATGGTACATTCAAGATTCAGTACGAATACTTTTCCAAGTTGGGAAAGAGCACATCCAAATAGGTATTCCATCCATAATGGCGAAATTAATACCATCAGAGGTAATGTCAACTGGATCAGAGCTAGACAGAAATCTATGCTTTCCAATCTTCCAGAAGATATGAAGGATATCTATCCGATTATTGATGAATCCGGCAGTGACTCCTCCATGCTTGATAACTGCCTTGAATTTCTCCATCTGACAGGAAGAAGCCTGCCGGAAGCAATGATGCTCCTGATTCCACAACCTTGGGAAAAGGACAACACGATGCCGGAGAACTTAAAAGACTGTTATGCTTTTGGTGAAACGATGATGGGACCGTGGGATGGACCGGCGGCAATCGGATTCACGGATGGACATATGATCGGAGCAACTCTAGATCGCAACGGTCTTCGTCCCGGAAGATATTATCAGACAAAAGACAATCGTATTATTCTAGCTTCAGAGGTTGGTGTCGTGCCAATTAAAGAAGAGGATATTCTATACAAAGGACGCCTTGAACCTGGTAAGATGTTACTTGTTGACATGGAACACGGTAAAGTTATCACCGACGATGAGTTTAAAAAGCAGGTAGCGAAAGCACATCCCTATAAGAAATGGCTGAAGGATCAGCTGAAACCTCTCGAAGAATTAACGGCACTGCAAACGATTGAGGACGTAGAAGTTGCAAGAGACGAACAGATTCATCAGATGAAAGCATTTGGATATACTTATGAAGATGTTGAGAAGACGATTCTTCCAATGGCGACAACAGGTAAGGATCCACTCGGTTCCATGGGCGCAGACTCACCGTTGGCGGTGTTATCAGAAAATCCTCAACCTCTATACCTCTATTTTAAACAGTTATTTGCCCAGGTAACCAATCCGCCTGTGGATGGTCTTAGAGAAGATAATGTAATGTCCTCCAGAATGATTCTTGGAGAATCGGGGAACTTATTAAAACCGGAAGATAAGAGCAGTGTATCAATTGCCTTAAATAGTCCGATTCTTTCAACTAGAGAGATGGAGAAGATTCTATACCCTTCCGACAGCAAGATAAAAAGTCAGGTTCTTTCTTTGCTTTACGTGGCAAACAGCGGTCTCGACGGCATGAAGAGAGCAATTCGCAGATTGTACCGAGAGGCAGATGAGGCAATAGAAAAAGGAACCACTATCTTGATTTTATCAGATCATGGAGTAGATAAAGATAGTATGGCAATCCCTGCTCTTTTAGCGACCAGCGGACTGCATCATCACCTAGTAAGAGCTGAGAACAGGACAGGTGTAGGTCTTGTGGTTGATTCGGGAGAGCCAAGAGAAGTCCATCATTTTTGTACATTAGTAGGGTATGGCGCAACAGCCATCCATCCTTACATGGCATATAAAACAATTGAAATGTTAGACACGGATGATAGATTAGATGGAATTTCGAAAGAAAAAGCAATTGACAACTTCATAGTAGCTAGTGTTGACGGTATGATGAAAGTTCTTACCAAGATGGGTATTTCTACGATGAGCAGTTACTATGGCGCGCAGATATTCGAAGCGGTAGGAATCAGTTCCATCGTGATAAATCGTTATTTTGCCGGAACTTCTTCAAGACTGGAAGGAATCGGACTTACAGAGATCGAAAAGGAAAATCAGATGCGTCATGATACTGCCTATTATGAGCGTAACATGAACCGTGATACCCTAGAGACCGGAGGTTATTTACAGGTAACGGAGGACGGGGAAGAACATTTATATAATGCAGAATCGATTTATTTGCTTCAAAAAGCATGTAGAGAGGGAAATTATCAGGTCTACAAGCAGTTCGCTGAAAAGACAAATGATACACAGATTACACTTCGTTCTCTATTTGATATCGAAACGAACAGAAAACCAATCCCGATTGAAGAAGTGGAACCGGTAGAAAATCTCGTGAAACGGTTTAAGACAGGAGCAATGTCTTACGGCTCCATCAGCAAGGAAGCACATGAATGCATTGCGGTTGCTATGAATCGTTTGGGCGGCAAGAGTAACACCGGTGAGGGCGGAGAGAGTGAAGACCGTTTTATACAGGAAGCAAATGGAGATTCCAAGAAGAGCGCAGTAAAACAGGTAGCTTCCGGTCGCTTTGGTGTTACCAGCAACTATCTGGTGAATGCAGAGGAAATTCAGATTAAGCTGGCACAGGGAGCGAAACCAGGAGAGGGCGGACACTTGCCGGCTCAAAAGGTGTTTCCAGAGGTAGCGAAGGTCAGACATTCCACTCCTGGAGTAAGTTTGTTATCACCGCCAACTCATCATGACATCTATTCAATCGAAGATTTAAAAGAACTGATTTACGATTTGAAAAATGCGAATCCGAATGCAGGTATTAATGTAAAATTAGTATCAGAGGCCGGAGTTGGAACGATTGCAGCAGGTGTAGCGAAAGCAAAAGCTGATGTAATATTAATCAGCGGTTATGATGGTGGAACCGGTGCAGCGCCAAGAACAAGTATTATGAATGCAGGGCTTCCTTGGGAACTTGGACTCGCTGAAACTCACCAGACTCTTGTTTTAAATCGCTTAAGAGACCGTGTGAAGCTTGAAGTTGATGGTAAATTATTAACAGGCAGGGATGTTGCGGCAGCAGCACTTCTCGGTGCAGAGGAGTTTGGATTTGCTACTGGACCATTAGTAGCACTTGGCTGCGTTATGATGCGAGTTTGTAACCTAAATACCTGCCCTGCAGGAATTGCAACGCAGGATGAACGACTCAGAAAGTGTTTCAACGGAAAACCGGAATATGTGGAAAACTTCATGAAGTTTATTGCTGCCGACTTAAGAGAATGGATGGCTAAACTTGGATTTAGAAATCTGAATGATATGATTGGAAGAACGGACTGCCTTAGAGAAAACGTAACGAAGAAGAACTGGAAGAGCAGAAACCTTAATCTTTCTACTGTGTTATTCCATCCTTTTGCAGAAGAAGGAACCGGTATTCGCAAATTAAACAATCAGAATCATCAGTTAGAAGACTGTCTTGATCATAAATTGCTGCTTCGTATTGCGCGACCGGCTCTAGAGAACAAGACTCCTGTCAGAAGCAAATTACGGATAGAGAATACAAACCGCTGTGTAGGTACGATGTTAGGCAGTGAAGTATCGAAAAGATATGGAAAAGAAGGACTGCCGGAAGATACCATTCAGATTACATTTACCGGGTCAGCCGGTCAGAGTCTGGGAGCTTTCCTGCCTTCCGGTATTTCAATCACTTTAATTGGAGATGCGAATGACTACCTCGGGAAAGGTCTCAGCGGAGGTAAGATTGCAGTTGTAACACCAAAGGAAGCAAACTATAAGGCAGAGGATAATATCATTGCTGGAAACGTTATTTTATACGGAGCAACCTCCGGAGAAGTTTATATCAATGGTCTTACCGGCGAGAGATTCTGTGTCAGAAATTCTGGAGCAACCGCAGTAGCAGAGGGTTGTGGAAACCATGGATGCGAATATATGACAGGTGGAAAAGCTTTGATCCTTGGACCTACAGGGCAGAATTTTGCAGCTGGAATGTCTGGTGGTAAGGCATATGTGCTCAATCTGGATTTAGCAATGTGTAATCAGGAATTAGTAGATATTGAAAAAGCATCTGATATGGAACTGAAAGAAATTCATAAATTAATCGAGAAGCACGTTGCATATACAGGAAGTCAAAAAGGAATGCATATTCTTGAGAACTGGAAAGTATATAAGAATCAATTTTCTTTGGTAATTCCAAGAGAATACAAGATGATGGAAGAACGGATTAAGGAAGCAAAAGGAAAAGGATTATCTGGAGATCAAGCTTTACAGTATGCATTTAATAAACGCTTTTCTCTACAGGCATAAGGAGGTAACGATGGGAAAAATAACTGGATTTTTAGAATATGAGCGTTACGTTCCTCTTAAGCGTAAGTCGGACGAGCGAATTAAGGACTGGGCGGAACTGAAAGGGCATTATAGTGAAGAGGAACTTAAGAT
>JBASOB010000142.1:0-3379 GCA_049657865.1 Mobilitalea sp. | reverse complement strand
GAACTTTGCCATATCTATCATATGAATCATGACAGATCCTTTTGGCGTAAAATAGGGAGTATTATGCCTGACTATAAGAAAAGAATGAAAATGCTTTAACGGGAGCGAATAAAATCAGTAAAACTAGCGTTAGTTTACGAGTTATTTTGTAAAAATAGGTCATGTCATAGCCCTCAAAGCCTTATTCAGCAAGGGTTTCTGGAAATGTCTATAAAATGTGAGTTGTAGTCATACAACTCCCCATAAACGTAGAGATTAGCCAGGAAAGTATTTTCCCAAACCCAGTGCAGATACCATCTGCAGGATCTCGTCCTCACAATCGGCATCTTTTGAAAGCGAGTGCTGTTTGATCGGTCTGGATTTGCCTGCTTTTTCTTTACCATAATAATTAACGTATAGGAATTTCTTACTCAGCAAGTCCAGCATATGTTCAGGTGTTGTTTCGATACCCTTGATCCCAAGCTCCTTCCTCAAAATCATGCAAAAGCGGATAGCCATAACGCAGCAGAATATATGAACGCGTATTTTTTGATCCGTCCAGCACCAAATCGGGCGGACAGAAAAATGATCATGGCGCTTCATGCGGCGAAAAGTATGCTCTATCTTCCACGCAGAACGGTAGGCAAGAATAATTTCTTCTGCAGTCCAGTCGCTCCGATCTGTGAAAAGTGCATTCTTTCCAAGATAATGTTCACAGAGTTCATTATAGGCAGCTTTTGAGAATGAAAATTTAAATGCAGGAATGCCATTGACTTCATCAAGCCATGTGATTTTAATCAAACTGTCCATGAACTCAGCTGAACAGATGCTGTCTATGCGTTTCTGAACGCTCTCATGCGTTGGCTTTCTGCCACGTTTTCTGGTCCCGGAGCGCCAATATTCAAGGCTCTTCTGCAAGGCATCCAGGTTATCCATACATTTATGCAGATTGTTTTCAATACCACGTATCTGCCCTTCCAGTAGTTTCTCGTTATGTGTCATGACTACGGTCATCTTGCGCCCGAATAGCTCGCAGGTGGATGTGAAGTACGTAGTACCTATAAGTTTCGGATCCTGCGATGAACTAAAAGAAGCCTTTGGTACTTTAAAAATTTCCGGACACTGGTTTCTTTTTATCCCTCCAACATAATGGAGGCGGCAGCTTTCGGCCTTATCAATGCTCGAGTAATTGTCTTCATCAGGCTCCGGTATGTTATAAAAGAGTTCATCATCAGAGAACGGTTCCTCAAGCAACTCGATATTGTCCTGTGAGTTGTTGCCACGGTCAAAAACCAAAGTCGCTTCGCAGTTGGTACCAAATACCTGCCTGTATCTTTCTTTGAGTATTTTCACAGATTCCGCGAACTGTTCTGCATCATGCCTGTTTCCGCTGTAGACATTGTAGAATAGTGGAATATCATCCTCATCGGAAAGCATGACTGATAGCCCGATAATCCTGAGGTCTGTACGTTTCTCCTTGCTGTGTCCACGTTGGGCAAGGGATGCCTTAGTGTTTTCAGTATCTATATATGTGAAAAAATTGGTTGCATCATAAATGATACATTTTGGGTGCATATCATACTTTTTGACTATCATCTTCATGAACTGTAGTTCAAATTGGTTGATGACATCTTCTGTCACACGGCTGGTGTTATCCCAGAAACGCTGCGATGATAAGCTTCCGGCAGGTATTGGTTGCAGATCCTTCAGAAACGTGTGTCCATACCAGTCTTCAAGGTGAGCCTTCGATGTTGGCGCGATAGCCCTGTTAATTATCGCAACTAAAAGATAGAAACCCGTAGAAAGTCCTTGGTTTCGTTTCTCGACTATTTTATCTATCATCTTAACGAAGTTGAGGCGTGTGCCTGCATCGTACATTGCAGCTACCGCACCTAGCTGGAAGTGCTCAGTGTATATTGGTTTGGCAATCTCGGTATTAACAGGTGCCCCTATCTTCTTTCCGGTCGCCGAATCGTTAAGGAATGCATAAAATTCTTCCTTGGTACCAAGATATGCAGCTTTCTTCTGGGGTTCGCCACTAGCGTCGCGGTAGGATGAGCAAAGATACATGAGTTCCTTAAATTTAGTGCGGTTTTTATTCCAGCGGGTTCGTGTCTCTATATACATACATCCACCTCCAATATGTGTGCCTACATATATTATAATACATCTTATTGGTGGGTTTGTCAATATATAGATGTGTGCCTACAATATTAAATCGCTGCTTACGTCTGTATTTATCAGGGTTGCGGGGGATTTATTCTTTCGTAACTCGTAAACTAATGTTAGTAATTTATATAAGTAAAAGCAATCGGGCTTACATCATTTTTAATACAATCAAATTTGAAACCCTTTGCTTTATAGTATTCAATAATATTGGGCAGGGCCGCGACGGTATAGGACTTGCTGATGCTGTCATGCATGAGCAGAATAATACGATCCTTGCCTTCCGAAGATTGGACGGTATTGTTATAAACAGAATTTGCTGTGGCATTGAAATTTGCATCACCACCGGAAGCATTCCAGTCATAATATGTAAAACCGCGCCGTGTCATTTCAGCGATAATTTCTTCGTAATCCTGTGCATTATATTTATTAATGCTGCCTCCCGGGAATCGGAAAATCTTAGGTTCCATACCGGTTGTATCATAAATCAACCGATAAGTCTGATTAAAGTCTCCAAGATAATTCTCTACGGAATCGTAAATACTGCTGTATAGATGAGAATATGTATGTATTCCGATCGAATGGCCTTCATCCGCCATCCTTTTCAAGAGATCCTTTTCTTTTTCTCCTTCTTTGCCGATGATAAAGAAAGTGGCTTTGATGTCCTCCTTCTTCAGAATGTCCAGTATTTCAACCGTCCTGTTTGACGGACCGTCGTCGAAGGTAAGATAGACTGTTTTGGGATCCATTTTTGTTGCTTTGGCCAGCTTTGTATACATATCGGGGTATAATTCCTGATATTCGATTGAAAGGCTGTTTTGCTGGTTTTCTTCCACTGGGTTTGATTGCGCAAGAACAGTACCCGATTGCATATCCGAAATCTGGCTTTTAAAGTTCTTATTAATGACAGACAGGCTTACGGTAGAGATTGCCAGCCCAAAAATAAGAAGCATTATGATGACAACAATCAAATGCTTAAAGAATCGCACACTTCCAAAATACATAGCTCACACTTTCCGCAACACAAGGAACAGTTCAAACAGTACAAGAACCGTTCTGCCACTTAATTATATCCGTCTCCGTGATGATTTTCAACAAATTTCAATCTTATTTGTCATAATTATTTGTCGTAATATTTATTCCAATTTCTACATTTTCTACATTAGAATCGATCACTGTCATTCAGCATATTCTTTATTAGTCCTGATTCAGTCTTCCGGGACTGCTGTACATC
>JBASOB010000141.1:0-5391 GCA_049657865.1 Mobilitalea sp. | reverse complement strand
GGAGGATGATTTTGCACAGTGGTATACGGACGTGGTGAAGAAGGCGGAGTTGATTGAGTATTCCAGTGTTCGGGGATGTACTATTTTTAGACCGCTGGGGTATGCGATTTGGGAGAATATTCAGAAGGAGCTAGACAGCAGGTTTAAGGCTACCGGCGTTGAGAATGTATATATGCCAATGTTTATTCCGGAAAGTCTGTTACAGAAGGAAAAGGATCATGTAGAAGGGTTTGCGCCGGAAGTTGCATGGGTAACGGAGGGTGGCGGTGCTGTTCTTGAAGAGAGAATGTGCGTCAGACCTACTTCAGAGACTCTGTTCTGTGATTTCTATTCTAAAATCATTCATTCTCACAGAGATCTTCCGAAAGTTTATAACCAATGGTGTTCGGTTGTGCGCTGGGAAAAAACGACCAGACCATTCCTTCGCTCTATGGAATTCTTATGGCAGGAGGGTCATACTGCACATGCGACCGAAGAGGATGCAGAGGCTAGAACAATTCAGATGCTGAATGTATACTCAGATTTTTGTGAAAATATACTTGCGATTCCTATGATTAAAGGACGTAAATCCGAGAAAGAGAAATTCGCAGGAGCAAATGCAACTTACACGATTGAGGCATTAATGCATGATGGTAAAGCTCTTCAATCCGGAACCAGCCATAATTTTGGTGATGGATTTGCAAAGGCATTTGATATTCAATATACGGATAAGAATAACACGTTACAATATGTTCATCAGACTTCCTGGGGTATGTCAACTAGAATTATTGGGGCAATCATTATGGTTCATGGAGACAACAGTGGGTTAGTGTTACCTCCTAAAATAGCACCTAACCAGATTGTGATTATTCCAATTGCTCAACATAAAGAAGGCGTTCTGGATAAAGCATTTGAGTTAAAAGAGAAACTTAGCGGCTACCGAGTAAAAGTGGATGATTCAGATAAGAATCCAGGTTGGAAATTCTCTGAGCATGAAATGCGCGGCGTTCCAATCCGTGTTGAGATCGGACCAAAGGACATCGAAGCGAACCAGGCAGTGGTTGTACGTAGAGATACCGGAGAAAAGACGATTGTATCCCTTGATGATATTGTCGTAAA
The DNA here is from genome assembly GCA_049657865.1 of Mobilitalea sp. Lineage (GTDB taxonomy): Bacteria > Bacillota > Clostridia > Lachnospirales > Lachnospiraceae > Mobilitalea. The sequence goes on along the minus strand of JBASOB010000141.1, from coordinate 4,293 downwards.
AGCAGGAGAACTTCTTGAGCAGATACAAAATGATATGTTGGCAAAAGCCAAGAAACATCTTGCTGACCATACCTATTCTGCAGCTAACATGGAAGAATTCGAAGACATTCTTGCAAATAAACCTGGCTTTGTAAAAGCAATGTGGTGTCAGGATGAAGCTTGTGAGAAAGAAATAAAAGACAGAACCGGTGCTTCCTCCCGATGTATGCCTTTTGAGCAGGAGCAGATTTCAGATGTTTGCGTGTGCTGCGGAAAACCTACCACCACAATGACTTATTGGGGTAAAGCATATTAAGTGAATCATAGGAAGAGAATTATATTAACAGAATCGTATTATGAGAAGGCTATAGGATGACAACTTAATATATTAGGGGTCATCATGATTTAAACAGACATATAATCTGTCTAATGAGAAGGACGAAAACGATCTGATAATTTATTTCCTGGAGACGAAAAAGAACTTAGTTTCTAACACCATTCAGTGTTATGGAACTAAGTTCTTTTCTTTCTGTATTATTTGATTCGTTTTATTTACTCGCTATTTGGTTTGCTAAATTTATTGCGTCTGTCGCAGCAGGCTATTTAGAGCCAGTATATTGTAAATACCTCGGTTTCTTTACTTGTTTTTAACTGTATCAATAGTATAGTGTTTTCCGATTATTCGATTTATAATAATAGAAAAGAATAACGGAAGTCATACGAGTAATGATAAAACCATGAATTGCTGAGATTTTGAAAATAAAGAAATATACGTTGGTGGGAGTTATCAATCATCTAACCGAGCAGGAGTATAATTTTATGAATGAAAGATCATCAAGTAGGATAGAAAGAGGGGAACATATGAACGGTGAGAAATTTCGGAAGGCTTTAGAATCAGACCTGCCGGAGATTGTGGAATTGTATCAGATGGGTATAGCAGATATGATTAAGAAAGGAATCTTCCAATGGGATGAAATCTATCCGAATACCGAAGTGCTTGAGGAAGATGTTAAGAGAAATGAAATGTATTTACTGATAAAAGAAGAGAAAATTGCGGCCTGCGTCGTAATTAATGAGGATCAGGATGAATCTTATCTGACAGGCAGCTGGAGCTATACCGAGGGAAAAGTTGCAGTCATTCACAGGCTTTGCGTTCATCCGGGAAATCAGTCACAAGGCAACGGCAGGCATATCATGGAGCTGGCACAGGAGATGATTACATCAATGGGTTATCATCAGATTCGTATGGATACGTTTATGGCAAATTCGAATGCAAGACATCTGTATGAAAAACTTGGATATCGCTATACAGGCGAAGTGACGTTCAGAAAGGGACAGTTTTGCCTGATGGAGAAAGAGGTTTAGAAAGAAAAGCAAAGATACACTTGAAAAGTAGAAAAACAAAAAGTTAATGAGAGAAAAGCCAAATAGTAGAAAATCCAAATAGTAGAAAAGTCAAATAGTAGAAAAGCCAAATTGCAGAAAAGTCCAATTGTAGAATGTCATGAGCGTTTTCTTGAAAAAATAACGCAGCTCTGCTATAATCGGAATAGTTTGAAATATGGATTTACCCAGTATAATATCCCTAGGAGGCAACACAATGAAATTTAAAATCCCTGAAAAAGTGAATCATATCATAGAATTATTAATGCAGAACGGTTATGAAGCATATGCTGTAGGCGGCTGCGTACGTGACATGGTCATTGGGAGGGAACCGGAAGATTGGGATATCACTACGTCAGCGACTCCGCTCGAAGTAAAGAAGATATTTAGAAGAACGGTTGATACCGGAATTCAGCATGGTACGGTTACGATCATGCTGGAGAAAGAACATTTTGAGGTTACAACCTATCGTATTGAGGGCGAGTATGCAGATAACCGGCATCCAAATGAAGTGTCTTTTACTTCTAGCTTGGAGGAAGACTTACAGCGCAGGGATTTTACGATCAATGCAATGGCTTATAATGAAACAGAGGGCTTCATCGATTTGTACGGTGGAATGGAAGACCTGGAAAAACACTTAATCCGCTGTGTTGGCAGTCCGATAGACCGCTTTGATGAAGATGCACTTAGAATTCTTAGAGCAGTACGTTTCTCTGCACAGCTTGGTTTTGCGGTGGAAGAGGAAACGATGAAAGCATTAGAAGAAAAAGTTGATAACTTAAAAAGCATTAGTGCAGAACGTATCCGGGTAGAACTGACCAAGCTTTTGCTCTCAGACCACCCGGACAGGCTGAGGGATTTGTATGAAGTAGGAATTACGAGAGTTGTCCTGCCGGAATTTGATGCGATGATGCTTACCGATCAGCACAACATCCATCACGCATATACTGTGGGAGAGCATACCATTCGGGCTGTCTGCGAAGTTGCAGGAGCAGCAGATGAAAACCGTTTTAGTATTACTGATAGAACTCTCCTGCGCTGGGTTATGCTTCTTCATGATATTGAGAAACCAAGTACAGCAACAAAAGGTAAAGATGGTCAGGATCATTTCTACGGTCATCAGGAAAAAGGTGCACTAACTGCTAAAAATATCTTAAAGCGATTGAAGTTTGATAATGATACAATCCATGATGTAGTTCATTTGATTCGCTGGCATGACTACCGCTTTGTTCTTACTCCGGCAGGAATGCGTAAAGCTGCCTCTAAAATTGGAAAAGAATATATGACGCTGCTCTTTGAAATAAACAGAGCGGATTCTTCTGCTAAGAATCCAGAACATAATGCTGAGAAATTTGCAAAGCTTGACGCTGCAAGAAAAATATATGCAGAAATAATAGAACGCAACGAATGCGTCAGCTTAAAAGAATTGAATATTAACGGGACAGATCTGATCGCCAAAGGAATCAAGCCTGGACGAGAGCTTGGAGAAATTCTTAACCGTCTCTTATCAGCAGTAATCGAAGATCCTGACCTTAACGATAAAGACATATTAATATCAATGACGGATAAGGTCAGAGAAGAAATAAAAACAAATTAGGAAGATAGTGAGGCTTAGCAAACTAAGATCATTCCTTTCGTTGTTTTAGAACTCAATCAAGATGAATCAAGACGCTGCGCTAAGTATAATAGGCGACTATAGTTCCATATCCTGCATAATGTTATTATGATATAATTGTGATGAAACTTAGAAACATTCACGGTTATATTATGTAGGAGGAAATGATATGAAGAAAACAGTAATTTTTATTGCGCTCTTATTAACAATCATTCTTTTGTCTCCAGGCACTATAGCAAAAGCAGGAGATAATCTTCTCGTAAACGGTAATGCAGAAAGTGAGATGTCGGGTTGGACAGATACCCAGGGTTGTTGGTATCCGACGGCTGAGATAACTCCGATAGAAGGTAGTTATTTCTTTTGGCCGAGTAAAGCTGATTACAGTACCACCTACATATATCAGGATGTTGATATTTCGGATTATGCAGAAGACTCTTGGGTGGAATTATCCGGCTGGCTGGCTAATTATGATCAGACACCCCATGATGAGTCGGTTTTGCAATTAGAATTTTTGGATGATAATGATGTTGTCCTGGTAGCATTCTCAAGAGCACAGAGAAATCCGCAATGGTCCAAACATGCAATTCAGGCACAGATACCAGAATATGCAGTAACGGCAAGAATAAAACTGATTGCGAACCGTTACATTGGCAGTGATAATGATGCTTATTTTGATGATTTGAGTTTTCAGGTTTTAAGCGGAGTATATAAAACAATTTATATTACTGGAAAGACAGCAAAGGCACAAAACGGGGAGACTCTTCAACTGAAAGCAGATAATGGGATAACGACAGATCCTACAAATTATCTTTGGACAAGTTCCTACGATGCAATTGCCTCCGTTGACGCGAACGGGCTGGTTACCTTCTACGGGGATGCTTCCAGTGAAGTAAGTATCTATGCGGAAGATGGTGATACGGGCATGTCAGGCATTTATCATATTAATTCCGCTATTTCTAATGAGACACCTGCACCATCTGTTGTTTCAGGCCTGAAATTGAGTAAGGCGACTACGAATACCGTTGTGTTGCAGTGGACAGCAGTAGAAAATGCAAAAGGATATTACATCTATCAATATAACACCTCCAAGAAAAAATGGATTAAGATAAATACAATCACAAAAGCGGCAACAAGTAAAGCTACAATTAAAAAATTGAAGAAGGGTAGCAGCTATAAATTCAAAGTAGTTGCATATTCTAAATATGGAAAGAATTATTATACAGGAAATTCTTCAAAAACATTAACTGCAAAAACGAAAAAATAAGATGCGGGTAAACAATCATACGAAGTATGAGGCAACTCATATAATAGAAGGT
>JBASOB010000140.1:0-5095 GCA_049657865.1 Mobilitalea sp. | reverse complement strand
CCATAACATATCCAGGTGTAGCAAATTTATTTCACGATATTCTTATATTCAAAGAAAGAGAACAACATCTGGGATTCTATTATTTTGAATTAATAGGAGACCAAACAATGTTCTCAATTGAGGAACGATGATTATTTTAGGAACATTCCTTGCAGGATGCGCAATCACTGCATCCTGTCTCGGATTTATAAAGAATATTATATACTGTACTGATCCTATTATCCTGTAATAAGTATTCATTTACCCATCCATCACTATCCTGAATTTCCAGTTTTTCTTCTGAAAATGCTATTTCTATCGGGACCATTTCATACTTCTCAAAATCCATAAAACTTCTTCTTCTTTTCGGGAGTATCTGTGTACCCTTATCCTCCATAGATTTAATATCGAGTCCTGTCATAATTGTCTTTACGCTTTTTATTTTTCCGTTCTTCGTAAATTTCAAAGAATTCTCATCTCCATGTACTCCGATTGGTGCATTGTCATAGGCATAAATTTTTCCTATGACGGTATCAATCACCGTCTCTTTATAAGGCTCTACGGAGGATATTTCACCATTTTCATAAAAAGAAATACCAATGCGAATCTTCATTACTCCAATGGGTGTAATTACCTCCATTTCTCGGTCCTCATAAAAAGTGAGGCTTTTCACTATTCCAGACGGATAAAAACAATAAGTTATGATTTTAGCGGTAAATATGATTCCATTAATTTTTTCCCTGCTTGGTTGAATTTTTTTCATTTCCTCTTCCTCGGACCAGTACCCACTGACCTGCCCATAAAGAGGAAATAACCGGTGAATACTTCCATCCTCGTAAAATGTAAGCAGCTCTGCTTTTATTGCTCCGATTGGCGTCATAATTACGGTAGCATTTTCAAGATAGATACTCTTAATTTTACCCGAAGGATAAAATGATAATGAATTACGGTACTTGCTTCTTACATCAGAATATAGATACTTTGGTGTCAAATAACCCACTTCTGTATTTAATATATTCTCTTCTTCAAGTAAACATTCTTTCAGAGTTCCATCTTTATAATACTCTTCTTGTACTACATTGTTTAATATTCCATAAGGTGTCATGTATTTCACTGTTTTTCCTCCTTTGTGACTGCATAATTTTTTCTTTAAGACGTTGTATTCTTACTTAGTACACTTACTTTGTATCCTTACTTAGTATCTCCCTTAACATCTCTTCTGCGAGTACAATCTTCTTACGGTCAATATTCAAGTCAAAGACTCGTCCACTCGCTTCAACGAAATTCAAAATATCACAGTTACCGCTTCTCTCTCCTATCCCCATTAAAGTACAGTCAATTAATGTAGCTCCTGCCCTCGCTCCAATAATCGAATTAGCTAATGCCATACCCAGATCATTATGTCCATGAAATTCAATTGCAATATCTACATTTTCTATAATTGTTTTGATTAAAGAATTTGTACGTGAGGGAGTAAGTACCCCTACCGTGTCTGCGATTCGAATGGTTTTTCCGCCATTCTCCTTTACAAGTCTTGCAGTCTCAAGTAAAAACCCTTCATCTGCCCTAGAAGCATCTTCGAATCCGACCGTGAAATCAATTTTTTCACTTTTTATCATTCCAATGCAGTCTACAATACTTCTGTGTACCCATGTTTTGTTTTTATTCAACTTACTATAAATCTGAATATAGGATACCGGAACGCCAATATGAATGATATCCGGTCTGCAGGAAATTGCTTTTTCAATATCCTTCATGACCATACGACTCCACAACGAAATTTTAGAATTGTGCACTTGCTTTTTTAGTTCTAAGTAATAATCCTCTTCTTCTATTCCATTACATGGCGTTCCCGCTTCAATCTCGTATACTCCGCATTCATCCAGTATCTGAGCTAATCTGATTTTGTCATTAATTTTCATTGCAATATCAGGCCTCTGCTCACCGTCTCTTAAGGTGGTATCAACAATTTTAATTTTTTCATTCATAGGCAATCACCTCCTGATAAAGAGAGAGAAATTCTTCATCCGAAACGCTCCTTCTATTTTGAACACTCATCTGCTTGATTTTTCCAAGCAAGATAAGAACCCTGGTTTCATCCGGTTTCTCTAGTGAGAGTACTTCACATTGATTTATGACAGAACTGGTGCCTGAATACTTACCTAATACAATCCGAGTTTTCTGTCCTACTTTTTCGGGAGGATAGGCTTCATAATTGGCAGGATTCTTTAAGATTCCATCTACATGTATTCCCGATTCCACACAGAAAATACGTTCCCCGATTACTGGTTTATATAAAGAGACCTGCTGTTTTGTAATATTCTCAAATAATTCTTTTAGTCTTACTAAGATACCGAGGGACTGATTTGGTTTAAACCTTTTCACAACATTCATTGCCATATATACTTCTTCTGTAGCAGCTCTTTTTCCAATTGATGCAAAAGAGGTTGTTACTGACTTTCCTCCTAGAAGCAGCCATTCAACTGCTAACGCCGTAGCACACCTGAACGTATCCTCTGGACAAAAAATCACTTCACTTGCACCAAATATTTTTTGAATTTCCTTGAAGGTAATTAAATAATCATGACAGAGCAAATCATCTAAGCCTTTAATTCTTACAAAACAAAGTTCTTTGAGCGTACGAAGGTGAACAATCTCCTTACTGTCATTCATCTGAACTTCACAGATTATTTTATCCTGATTTTCACTATGTGGAACAAAGAAATGATATATTCCCTGAAATTCAACTTTTTTTTCATATGCATCCAAATGAAGATAAAATCGAATATCACTTGGAAGAGGATCAAGCATATGGTATACATATTTAGAAATCTCTAAATCATTAATTCCAATTTCTTTCATAAATAGGCAGAATTGTAAGACCTGCTCCTTGTTGGGTAAGTAATCATCTAACATTGCCAATGTGGAATCAATTATCTTTATCATATGCTCACCTCACAAATTTAATTTATCTGTTTATTAAATCATTAAATCCTGCACTGGTTTTCCACCTTCAAAATGTTCATCAAAAATACGTTCCACATCTTGTTCCGTTATACCTCCATACCATACCCCTTCTGGGTAAACAACAACGATTGGCCCCTTATCGCAGATGCCAAAGCAGCCGGTATTACATATTACAACCTCGCCCGCTAGATCTCTTTCTTCTATTTCTTCCATAAACCGCTGTATTAAATCTGTTGCACCTTTTTGAAAGCAAAATCCTTTTTGTGTACCATTTGTTCTGCAGCTTGTACATATCAATACATGATATTTAGGTTGTATCATATGATTCCTCCCTGTTTTATTTTACATTTTCAATTTCCTTCATTAGCTTAAGTGAACTACATTTTATTGCATCTTCTATTCTGTCATAAATTTCAAATACCTTGATGTTTTGATCACTTAACCTCTTCTTCGGTGAATTTCCGATACGTGCAGCAATTACCCCATTACAGTCATGCAGGGTTTTGATGATTCGTTCCATATTATTATCTTTTTCCTCACAGAACTCTTCTCCTTTACAATACTTATCAATTATTCTTTTCTCCTTATAAACTACTTTTCCTTCTGTGTACTCATAAATGTAAAATTCTTGAGCATGACCAAAGTGTTGATCAACCAACATTCCGCTTTTTGAAACCACTGCAAAACGCAAACTGTTCTTATCCTCTTCTTGTTTGGCTGAACTACTGCAACAATTAAATTCCGAAGATCTGTCTTCTTCCAATGTTCCAACTGCATCTGCACGACATTGTCTGCAATGATACATCTGCTTCATTGTTTGTCCGCAAAAATCTCTAAGTATATTAAGTTCGATGTTACTAGTGGTTGGCAGATGTTCAAATGCACTTCCTTCCACCTTAATAAACGGCATAATATTCGTTACATAGCAACCTATTTCGTTAACTTTTTTAACAATTTCCGGAATGTGAACATCATTAATTCCTTTTAACATTACAATATTAACTTTGCAGATCACTCCTTTTTCAACCAGCAATCGAAGTCCGCTCAATTGATTTGACATCAGAATAGCAGCTGCGCTTTCTCCTTCAAACTTGACTCCGTTATAGATAATATGTTTATAAATTTGTGCTCCAATCTTCACATCAACAGCATTGATCGTAACCGTTACATGGGTAACTCCTATCGAACATAATTCATTGGCATATTCCGGCAGCATTAGTCCATTGGTTGAAAGACAGAACGTTACGTCTTTGTCACATTCTCTAATAAGTTCTAATGTTCTTTTCGTTTCTTCAAAATTAGCAAGGGCATCTCCAGGGCCAGCAATTCCAACGACTGAAAGATTTTTCATTTTTGATTTCACTATTTTATATTTTTCAAATGCTTCCTCCGGTGTCAACACTTTGGTTGTGACTCCTGGACGGCTTTCATTGGGGCAGTCAAATTTACGAACGCAATAGTTACACTGAACATTGCATTTGGGTGCTATCGGCAGATGCATTCTTGCGGATCCCGAAGCGCAGCCGTTATAACATGGATGGTTTTTTGTTTTTTCTTCAATTTCATTTTTGCTTTTCTTCAAAGGCTCCATCAATTCTTCCTTTATAGCTGTTTCGGGCTGCTTAAAATAATTCAGATAAGCTTCTTCTCGAAAAGATCTCTCTTTTCTTCCTAATAATACATTCGTAATATCATCTAGCAGCAATAAGGAACCTTCATATCCAAGCATACGTAATCTTTGTCCACCCATTCTGTCATGAATGGGAAATCCTCGTCTAACAAGTGGAATATTTAACTGTTCCTCCATCCTACGACCATCCGAGTTACCAATCAGGATATTTGCTCCAAGTTTTTCCGCCATGTACTCAATCTCTTTAAAATCAACATCATCCATAATTTCATAATGCTCTATATAATATCTCTCTGCTACCTTTTTGATTTCTGCTTCCAACTGCTGTTTCATATTTTTATTCACGGAACCGGTAGCACATACGATTGGCATGATACCATTTTCAACAGTGATACGAACCATCGAGCAAACGAAATCCGGTTCTCCATAGATAACAGCACGTCCTGTTCCATTATACTTATGAGAATCTATCATTGCATCCACAAATCTAGACCTCTCCTTCTTGATAGCCTGTGGGAT
>JBASOB010000139.1:0-2399 GCA_049657865.1 Mobilitalea sp. | reverse complement strand
TTTTCTGTTGGCGTTCCAATATCGCCAGGAATTCTTCTTTGCTTACAGGCTTCATAAAAATTACGTTTGCCGGCAAAGATCGAAAATAAAATCTTGCCCTAAAAGGGGTATTTTATCGGGGGCTTACGTTTTTTTAAAATTATGAATTGTTTTTGAGAGAAAACACGATAAGTATAGCGTCATGGTGTGACTGATTTTGGCAGCTCATCTAATTTTTCTAAAAAATTATTTTCATCCACCCCTTTAGTAGAGATACAAATGTCTTTATCAAATTTATCTTGCATACGCTTTCCTTCCTCATTTATAAGGTATATGTTTTCATCAGTATTCCATAAAAACTTTTGACCATTGTATTCGAAATCTATATCCCATCCCCAAAAGAAATTGCAATCATCTTTAACTTTCTTATCACAAGATATACTACCTTTTTCTAAAAAATGAGACAGCATTTTATTTCGTTTATTCCCGATTACAATAGGAATTCTTTTATAATCTGGGTAGATAGCATATTGGGAATTTCTCCATTTTAGCGAACAGCCTTCTGTAATTTCTGATAATAAATTTGTTTGATATAAGTCCTTATGAACATATTTCTGCCTTTCCTCCCAATTAGCTTCAAGATTCGTTAACTGAGATTCGTTTTTTAATTTATTCAAATCAAGATCCTCCGTAAGAATTTTATTTATTGGATAAATAATTTCTTTCTTTGTCAGAATGTTTTTCCAACTTGAAGCCTTGTGGTCATAGGTGATTCCCCAAAATTGGTCCCAATTAGTAAAATGATATATCAGTGATCGCAGTAAAATTGCATCTTTTTTGTAATCTTCTTTTACGCCATCGTTATCAAAATATTCTTGTGCTTTTTTAAATTTAGCCTCAAATCCATCCCAATTATAACTCCCATCTTCATCAGTAAATAAAAACCGGATAGCTCCATTGAAAAAAGCATAGTTTTCCGCTTCGATAATTTTCTTCTCCCAATCCTCACGTTGATCATCGACAATCTTAATGGCTTTTGCTATTTCTTCTTCCACCTGTTCTTGAGCATGGTACCTGCTACCTAAACTTTCCAAGCGCTTTTTAGATTTGAATTTTAACCCGGCGTAAATATCATCAGCATCTTCGGCAAGCGTAGAGATTAACCGTATTGCTGAAAGGAATGTTCCGGGACTATCAATGGTAGAATTCTCAACAATATTCCATACAACACGCATCCATCTCTTAAATTTTTTCATTTTTTCAGCTTCAGATCCAAAATCAGAAAAGACAGAAATTGCATACAATATTACCCTGTCACGATAAGTGGGATTATTCAATATCTTTTCAATGATGTCATATTCCTCTTTCCATCCAGGTTTTGAATTTGTAATGATTAAATCTTTGTAAGCTACTAAATTGCATAATAATTTAGCAAAATATTGGAAAGCTCCATCCAATTGGAAAATTTTTTTGAATAAGTCAAATGGGATAAAGTTCTCGTTTCCGGTAATTGAAGTAAGCACTTTCAATGTATTATCTTCAGTTAACTGTTTTTCCGTTATGGGAAGTCCCTCATTACCAAGAATAGTATTACCAGCATCATCTTTTTTTTCCTTAACTTTTGCTACCCAATAAGCAGACATACTATTACATAAAAATCTCATAAATGGTCCATCTATTAAATAGTCTTCTTTATATTGCCAGAAAAAGTCTGTCCATTGTCTGTCAATGCAATACTTCCATTTAGATGAAAAATCATCTAAATGGTTTGCATCATCTGACAGGTTTGTATCTTTTAACATTTCGAACATAGAACAATCTACATCCTTCGGAAGAATAGCCTCAATTGCTGATTTAAAATTTTCAAAGGCAGTTAATGGTTTTCCCCTTGCATTCATTTTCAGATAAAGACTTTCACTTAAATTATGTTCTTCCATATCGAAGAAATAAAAGTTGATTTCATCCAATTTGGGATAATGTTCTTTACCCTTTTTTTGTGTTTTTTCATGGATTGCATCAAGCATAGTGAGCATACTACTCACAGTAGGATCATATTGCCAATAATCCATAAACCATGTACTATTCACAATACGCTTACTTAAAACATCATTCTCAATTTTATTATTATTTGCATTATCCACAATTACCCAATGTTCTAAAATACTTGCGCAAAAATCTTTTGCAGCACGACGAGTGTCATAAGAAAACTTTTGCAATAAATCTCCACCACCACAGTTATATACACCTGTTTTCCATCCATATAGGTGCAGCAAGAAAAGTGTTGTCAGTCGTTGTTGTCCATCAAGTGGTATAAAGCAATATTCCTTTTTGTTTGCAACCTCTCTATATTCTCTTGTTCCAAAAATAAAATCAAGCTTTAACCCATTTTCCGAGTTGAAAAGATCATCAAGAAAATTATT
>JBASOB010000138.1:0-2038 GCA_049657865.1 Mobilitalea sp. | reverse complement strand
CTTCATAACCGTCTAATTTTGGCATCATGACATCCAATATTATAAGGGAAAAGTCTAAATCGTCGTCAAACTTAGTTATTGCTTCTTGGCCATTTGAGGCTTCAATAACTTTAAAGCCTTCTTTTACAAGGTAGTTCGCTACAAGCTTTCTTATATTGTCTTCATCCTCAACCAATAATATTTTTGTTTCCATGTTAGTCCTCCATTTCTAAATTCATATCAATATTTTCAAGCTCAAACCAGAATTCAACACCATCATCAACGTTTTGCACTCCATACTTTTCATTGTGCATGTCCATGACTGCTTTAACTATTGCTAAACCAAGACCGTAGCTTCCCATATTTTTTCTTGATTTGTCAGCTCTATAAAAGCTCATGAAAATATTTTCTATGTCTTCTTCAACAACTTGATTACCTGTATTAAAAATTTTCACCATGCATTTATTTTTGTAAAGAGTTGTTGAAATTTTTACAGTTCCGTCATTATCACAGTATTTCAGAGCATTTTCGTATAAGTTTTGAAATACTTGCTCAATTCTGAAGTAATCTGCAAATACAATGCTGTCTTCAGAAATATACTTTTCAACATTAACATTTTTTTCTTTTGCTATAATTGAATTCTTAATTACTATATCATTAATTATTTCATTAATGCTGAAGTTGGATTTTTCTAATTTAACAATTCCGCCTTCAAGCTGTGATAATTTCAACAGCTCCTGAACAAATTCAGACATTTTGCTTCCTTCATTAATTATGATGTTCAAATATTCTATTTTTGTTTGATCATCAATATCTTCCATATCCAGCAATGCTTCAGAATAACTCATTATTAAAGTAAGGGGAGTTTTAAAATCATGAGATACATTAGCTATGAGCTGTTTTGTCATTTTATCCGCCTTTTCCTGCTTTATTAAATCATCCTGCAGCTTTGAGACATATTCCTGAAGCTTATCTGCCATATTGTTTATACTTGATGATAAAAGACCAATTTCATCTTTTGACGCTATGTCACATCTTTGTGTAAAGTTTAAATTAGAAATTTTATCTGCAGTTAACTGTATTTGTCTTATTGGTTTTGTTGTTTTGTCAGCAATGAAATAAATAATTACTGCACCAATGAGAAATGTAAAAATTGAAATATATGTTGAATATTTAATTGCAGAATATGAAATATCTTCTATGAATTTCTTAGGTGTCTGCATTAATATATATTTGTTATTTTCAATATTTGATAAAACTGAAATGTTGCTGCCTGGATGGTTCTCTTCATCATTAGTAATATAATAATTGCCGGCAGTCAGCTCTTTAAAAGCATTTTCACTGTAAAGTTTTTCAATTAAACGGACTATTTCATTATCAAAGGGGTTCGTGGAAAAATATCTTTGTCTTGAAAAATATTCAATTTCACCGTCCCCTGTCTCTGAATCTAAAGAAAATATGCAAATTGTCATATTTTGAGCTTCATAACTGATAATTTCATCAACCGTATTATTTAAATTACCTGCAAGATATTTTGTTGTTATATTGTCAACACCACTTTTTAAATTATTTATTTTATCATTGGTATAAAGTTTATCGAACATAGTAGTACCAAGAATTAATGATAGAATTATATTAAATATAAGCACGCAAAGTATTACTAAAAATAACTTGTTTTTTAAACTGAACTTCAGACTCATAGTTTTCTCCAAATTGTCTCATTTGCAATAAAAATGAGAACTCATAATTATAACAATAATATACCATAATTGTGATAAGAAAGTGAAGTTTTTTCAAATAAAAAAAGGATATTCTGCATATCCTTAGTCTGTTGATCCCCATTTCGTGTCATCCTGAACGCAGTGAAGGATCTCATCTTTGTATAAAAAATGAGATTCTTCGGCTGCGCCTCAGAATGACAAGGTCGAAAAGTTTACTTTGTCATCAAATTGAATACTCTTATGAATATTTAGACTATCACCCTATTCGTGTCATCCTGAACGTAGTGAAGGATCTCATCTTTGTATAAAAAATGAGATTCTTCGGCTGCGCCTCAGAA
>JBASOB010000137.1:0-10659 GCA_049657865.1 Mobilitalea sp. | reverse complement strand
TGAATATTCTTATGCGGCAGAGCCGCAGTTCCGGTGTGGCGTGAGCCACCAGTCCGGAACTACAGAGCCACCACTTATTCACTAATTGTTTTGTCTAATCCATATACTTCTCGCATTGAAATATCTTTTGATGGATCAATGCTTTCTATATTGATTTTATATGTGTCATGCATAATACGGTCTAGGATGGCATCAGCCAAAGGACCATCATCCCCACTTAACTGCTCATACCATCCATCAGGTCGGTACTGGGAACAAAATATGGTAGAGGATTTCTTACGACGTAACTGAAGCAATTCAAAGATATCTTTACGTTCGTTCGCATTTGGTTTTAGAAGTAGCCATTCATCAATGATAAGTAATAATGGATTGGCATATTTCTTTAAAACTCTCCGATAAGTACCTTCATTTCTTGCCATTTCAAGGTCAAGGAGCAAGTCGGGAAGACGGACATATCTAGTCGTATAATACTGCTTACATGCCTCCATTCCAAAGGCACAAGACATATATGTTTTACCACTGCCTGTAGCGCCGGTTATAAAAATATTTCGGTGTTCATTGATATATTCGCAGGTTGCCATCCGCAAAATCAGAGATTTGTTCAACTTACGTCCAGATGTATAGTCGATATCCATGACACTTGCATCCACCTGATCGAGTTCAGCATTTTTAATCATTCGTCTCAAACGATTGTTTTTCCGGCTGCTGTATTCGATATCAACAAGCATACCAAACCGGTCTTCGAATGGGACTTCTTTCATCTTGGAATCGTTCATCTGATTACGGAATGCATCAGACATTGATGTTAGGCGCATTTCAATTAATTTATCAATCGTACTTTGGTTTGTCATAGTTTTTTACCTCCCATAATAGCCGGCACCTCTTGTTATGCCGTAGCTGTTGCGTGTGTTTTCCGATGGTTTCTCATTCGGAAGTGCCTTGTCCTGACCAGTTGTTAGTATGTTCTTGATACTTTTATAACTGGGTGTTGCTGTATAAGTCAGAGCCTTTTCACAGGCTGCTTCCAGACGCTCGACCGAATGTTTATCAGCCAGCTTCAGAAGCCCCATACAGCCTTTATAGGACTGCTGTTCCACACGTTTGGAGGTAAGAATAGCATCAATTACCTTGTACGTATTGGTTCCAATCCGCTCAGCCCATTTGCGGAAACGGTCACCGTTCCATTCCAGATACTTCTGGTGGTCTTCCGGCATATGTTCCAGAATGGTGCTGTATTGCCCTTTCCTTCCGTGTAATCGGCGGTGGGAGGCGATGCGGTTATGATTGTAAAAAACTTCAATTGTTTTATCTGTTACCCTCACATCAACTTTGCGCTTGATATATTCATAAGGAATTGAGTATAGCATTCCGTCTAAAGATATGTGATAATTAAACTGAACGGTGGCTTGTTTCCATTCCGCCAGTTCGTATGGGGTAGCAGGTAGTTGTGCCAGCAATGGCAGTTCTTCGTCGTGGAAGAGACTGAACCGGCTGCCCTCTTTCTTTTGAAAAAGATTTGCATTGAAGGCCTTCAGCTTTTCTCGAATTGCACGATTTAATTCTCCCAAAGAAAAGAACTGTTCATTTCGCAGAGCTGCAGTAATCCAGGTAGATATATTTCCTACACTGCCTTCTGCATTTGGTTTATCTTTTGGAGCCCTTACGCGGGCAGGGATGATAGCAGTGCCATAATGCTCAGCCATCTCATGATAGACGGTGTTGATTTGCTGGTTATACCATCCGCCATTATGTACTACGGCAGTCTTGCAATTATCAGGAACTAAGATTTTAGCTACACCGCCAAAGTACTCATACATGTGTACATGAGCGGTAATCCATGCCTGCTGTTTCTCGTTGATAAACGCTTCAACATAGGCATACTGGCTGTAAGTCATGACACCAACGAAGATAAAAGCATTTGTGATTTCACCAGTATCAGGATCGATGATATGTGCTGGATCACCTGCCCAATCAACTTCAACCTGCTCTCCAGGCTTTCGGCTGATATGCATGGTCGCACGGCGTTTCTGCTCATCCTGAAGGATGTAGTTGCAGAACTGTGAATACATAAGCGGTTCTTCGTTGTTTAAACGGCAATCCTCCATGTATTCTGTCCATAGAAGCTTTTTACTCACACCGTTTTTTAGTAATTCTTTGCGGATGTAAGAAAAATCAGGCGTACGCTTAATGCTATTAGCCTTTGTTTGAGGGAACATAATTTCCTCGATGATAGCATCAGTTTTCGAATCTTCAACTGGCCATGAAATATCCAATTCATTGGCACGTTTTAAGACTTTAGACACTGTGTTTCTGGAACAGCTACAACTTAATGCAATGTTCCGTTCACTGAAATTCAGGCTTTTCAGCCTGAGGATTTCACGATACTTGGTCATGAAAATGACCTCCTTTAAATGTATTTACATCTAAAACAGATGCATGAATACATTATAAAGGTTATTTATTGTAATGGCTCTCTGTACCGGAATGATGGCTCACTGTAAAACGGTAGGGTGGCTCTCAGAGATCGGACAGGTGGCTCAAACTACACAAGATTACTCAAGTGGTTGATGTGTTAATTCCATCTTGCACCTCCATTCTTTGTAGAATCACCTTTAATTTTATACTTTAATAAATCTGTCGAGTAATGTTTTATACATAATGAGAAGTGTAGCTATTCCGCTAATTTTTCCCCCTGTGTAACCATTTCTCTAGCCCGGTATGCTTGAAGATATTGCATATTCGAATCAATTATCCTTTCAAAAGTGATACTGTTTTTGAAATCGAATACATAGATTGCTCCAGGAACTAGTATGTATATCTCATCAAATTTATGACTTGACAAATTTTGAATAAGTTTCATTTCCTCAAGAGCTTTTTCCCGCATATCTGATGTTGCATATAAATCCGAAAAGATAAATAAATATTGTTTACCAAAAGTTTTATATTTGCCAAGCTTTTCTGTTTTATTTTTTATCTCATAATATATTCTATTGAAATTTACATGTCCGGGAATACCACTTAATATTCCATTATTCAATCTAGCACCACATTTTTCAATTTGTCTTTCTATTTTTTTCTTATTCTCATTGTCTTCGTAACTCCATTTTACATATAATGCTTCAGCTTCTTGCTGCTTAGGATTTTTTGAAGACGTTACTTCAATACCAATATCAAGATTCTTATTCTGAAGATCTGGTTTATCTATAATAGCTAAGTCTGCAAACTGATTAGGGAACATTTCTTCTAAAACAACTTTCGCATAGCTCTCGTAATAATCCAAATTAGTGTGTTTAGGGAGAGGTTTATCTTTATCTATTACTTTCATAATACATTCCTCCCATACTGAAATTTTATAATATTACTCGAATTATTATAGCAAAGAAAATAATGTAATTTATGTTTTGTATTGCTATAATTATGCTTTTAATAAACTTCATAGGAATTTGAATAATAACTTTATTCTTCTGAGTAAATACATAATATTTGTGATTACATAATCCGTCAGCACTTATGCAATTGATCTTTTACAATCACTTTAATATATTTCTTTCTGTTTCTTGCTACACTGAAAGTAATAAATATTATTTCTGATAATGATATTGCTCCCAGCTATGCAGTGATTTTCAGACTTTCATTCTACGAGGCTACAAAATACTTTATAAAATATTATCACATTATTGAAAAATCCTATTGTCTGTAGTTCTCTTGAATTTATTATAATCAAACTCTTTACTCGTTTTAATTTTGTATATCTCCTGTAATTTATTAAAGTCCTCCCTGCTTACAAACTTAATATATTCTACTTGCCCTACTATCTGCGAGTGTTTTAACTTACTAATATTCTTTTCAAAATCAGATATATTTTTGCTTACATAATTAATATATTGTTTTCCTACAGTAATCCTATTTTCAGTCAAATTTTTCACTATATTTAATCCTAAAAATTTCACATGATCTCCAGTATTTCTCAAAACGTAATTATGTAGCTTCTTAGTATTTATAAATAGCTTGAGATATGTAAATTCATTTTTTATATATGCTAAGACTACTTCTTGGTCAAACTCAGCTTCAGAAGAAATAAGAATATCGTCGGAATATCTTGTATATTTCAATTCAGGAAATTTAATATGTAATCTATAGTCAAAAAGATCCATATAAATATTAGATAACATTGGTGACGAGACTAATCCAAGTGATAACTTTCCTTTGTTAAAACACGAATCTAATATCTTTTCCGTACCATCCCAGCTTTTTATTATAGAACTTTTATAATCACTTAGTAAACAAACTATATTTTTTTCATATGCCTCTGATGGGTTATCACATAGATGACATTTTACTATTTTATTCATTATATTTTTAGAAATGGAATTAAAAAAGTTTTTTATATCAAGTTTCAGAAAATAATTACTATTTAAATGCACTTGGACGCATTTTATTATTGAACAATTCTTTTTATATGCATAGCTGTAGGGCTGCAGTGAAATAAGTTCAGAAATTTTATTAATAATTCTCGAATTAAGCAATCTTAATTCAAACCCTTCTGAATTAGGAGCATACATTGAAACATTCCTTTTTTTACCATTAATTACTAATTTTTTTAAGTGGATAGCCTTTCCTTTATTCCTATTTATTCTTCTTAAAGAATAATCTTCCTCTTTTGACAACCAAAACAAATCATATACATCAAGTTTTGAATGAACGTATCTCCCATCAACTTTTTCATATTTTAATGTAGTGAAGTTTTGTATGCTTATTCTTTCTTTCAGCGCATTTATCAAATACTGCATACTACTTATTACTTCATTAATATCATATTTAAATTCCGAATCCAACTCCAGAGCAAGTAAATTTTTTTTATATAAATAGCATTTACTTATTAATTCTTTTCTTTCAGAATATACATGTTTTTGAAAATAGGAAAATAATTTTATTAATATATCTTCTTTCGTTTGGAATTCATTTATAAGATACAATAACATCATAGCTGGTACATTTATATATAACGAACTTTCATTAATATCAAAATAAATTTTACTGTTTTCTTTTGGATTTGTTGTAAATTCAAATTTAATAAGGAATTCATTCGCATCCTTGTTAAAATTCTTTTCCACTTCTTGTTTTATTTGATTTGGAATTATATTACCTCGAAATGAAATAATATTTTCAGCGACTGAAGTAATTCCTTTATCTTTTATGATTTTATTTGTTCTTTTGTTTTTATATTCGCAAAGATCTATATTACTAGACTTCTTAATGGTTTGTGTAACGAAATATCCTATCGAGGGTTTAAATAATTTATAATCAGACGGTAAAAATGCAGTTGTTTTGTTTTGGGCATAACTATTAGAAAATAGACCTAGCTCTAATGCCGTTGACATTGTATCCACAAAGATATAGTTTTTAAATGCACATGTAGCTATAATTTCTTCTATAAGCGTAACATTCTCTCTTTCTTCCAAATCATCATTGCTAAAAAGATTATCTACTACTAGTGCAAACGGCTTAATTATATATTTTTTTTCTTTATATATAACTTGTTTTTCATAATCCCTTAAATATTTTCTAAGTATTGTACGCCTGTCTTTTTTATCAGTTTCATCAAAAAAAGGACCACATAAAAATACTAGTGGTCGTATATTTATTAGCTCATCCGGTATCTGCTCTAGCCAAGACATAATATTTCCCCCTATAAAAAAAGAGCCACTTTTTAAATCACATCTGCGAAGCATAAGTTTCAGATAGTGGATGATTTTCACACTATCTGGAACTTGTGGTTCGTGGATTCATTTCAAAACTAGAAAATAGTTTCAAAAAGTCCAACTTAGTTGAACGTTACTGGCTCTTTCTTATAGAATAACATATATTAATACAAATATATACAGTTATTTCTATTTTCGTCTAATATTATTTCTAATATTCTTTGTTATGATATCTTTATTTATAGAATTATAACTTTCCCTTTTATTTTAATATTTTTCCCATTATTATTCTCAAACGGTGTATAATATAGTCAAATATTGTATGCATGTGGGGTGGTATAATGATAAAAAGAATTGCGGTTAAAGGAATTGCAACATATCCAGAGGATAATGCGGTTGTCATTGATTTAAAGAAGATTAATTATTTCTATGGCAACAACGGAAGCGGAAAGACTGCTCTTGGCAAATATCTGCAAAATCAGTCTTCACGCGCCTGTAATGGATGTTCTATTGAATGGGAAGACAATCCCATTCAAGTACTGGTTTATAATAATGATTTTGCACAGCTTATTTATGGCGATAGTTCTGACATCCCGGGTATCTTTACCTTAGGTGAGGGAGCAAAAGAAGCCAAGGATTTTATTGAATTTAAAAAAGCAGTATTAAAAAGCAAATCAGAAAATAGGGATAAGAACAAAGCAAGTCTAGTCTCTGAAAAAGAAAAAAAGAATGCTTTACTAACCGAACTAGGTACCAATATATGGAATACCAGAGTCACCTATAATAGTATATTTCCACTCTCTATGAAAGGAAATGTAAAAGATAAAATCACATTTACTAATCACTGTCTTGAAATAGACAAACATAGAGATAAGACAAAAGCATTGACTCTTGAGAGCTTAACAAGCAATTATAACAAATTTGTAGCAAAGGAAATGAAAAAGTATTCTCCTTTTTCTTCAATAAATTACTCGAATATTGGTAAAGAAGAACACTGCGATTTATTAGAAACCATCATTGTTGGAAAAAAAGATATCCATGTTGGAGATCTTATTGACTATCTAGGAAATAGCGATTGGGTTCGCCAAGGTATTTCCTATACAAAAAAGAAATCAGATATTTGTCCCTTCTGTCAACAGCCAATTAATATTGAACTTTTAAAAAAAATTAATGATTATTTTGATAAGACCTATTTAACAAATTTGAATACTATAGAAAATTTTAAAGCCAGTTATGAATCTTATTACATGAAAATAATTAATACCCTAAAGAATATTGACAAAGGATCCTTTGATCTTTTGGATTTTACACAGTGGAATTCAATTGTAAAAGAATTGGAAGATATCTACCATCAAAATATTTCAACTATTGAATACAAAATATCACATCTTAGCGAAAAGAATTCTATTGTCTCTTTAAAATATCTTTTAGATAAATTATCAAATTTGATTTCTTCATTCAATGATGAAATTAATAAGAATAATAATATTCTTGAACATTTAGATGAGAAAAAAATAGAAATAAATAAAAATGTATGGGAATTTATTTGTGCCAGTTTGAAACCGACTCTTGATAAATATTATAGTGATATAAAAATAATTGATTTAAAAATATCCGGAATGACTAGTAGCTTTAATAATGCTGAAAATGATATAACCATGATAAAAAAGGAGATTCAGGGAAAGGAAAAAGAAGTCTCAAATATTATTTCCGTATCAGACGATATTAATGATATTCTTGACCTTTTTGGATTTACAAGTTTTAAAATTGAACCAACAAGAGAAAAAGGCTCATATCGATTAATTCGTGATGATAATATTGCAGTAAACAAAACCCTTAGTGAAGGAGAATACCGTTTTATTACATTTTTGTATTTTTACCACTTAACGAAGGGAAGTACCAAAAGCGATAATATTAGCGAAAAGAAAATTGTTGTCATCGATGATCCCATTTCAAGTCTTGATAGTAACATTTTGTATATTGTCAGTACTCTTGTTCGAGATATCATTAATTGTGGACTCAATAACGAAAATGGTATCGAACAAGTTTTAATTCTTACTCATAACACATATTTTCATAAAGAAATTACTTATGGTAGAAAAAATTGTGATTTTCTAACAGGACCTCATAAATGTTTTATTATAAAGAAAAAAAATAAGATTACAGACATTGTAGCTCTTGAAGGAAATCCTTTTAAAACTACATATGAAATTTTATGGCGTACACTTGATGACACCAATCAATGGGAAATGCCCTTTGTGTATAATGCTATGCGAAGAATTTTAGAATACTATTTTTTTACTATTTGTGGTTTTACTAAAGATCAAATATTGAATAATATAGAAAAAGATAAACTACTTTTATGTACGTCTTTACTTTCATATATTAATGATGGTTCTCACTTCATTTATGATGATTATGTAATGTGTGCCGATAGTATAGATATTTATATGGAGGCCTTTGAGCATATATTCAAAGTTAATGGGCAAGAAAATCATTTTAATGCAATGCGTGAAAAAAGTAGAGTTTGGAAGCCTATAAATTGATTTAAGCAATTATTTAAACAAAGCGGGGAGAAAAAGGATGGGATGGTATGATGTACTCAAAGACGGAATAAACGTTGCTCAGCAAGTGGATAATATTCCATTAGTTCAAGGATTAATTGATACACAAAAACAAATTTTAGATTTAATTCAAGAAAACTCATTACTAAAGGAAGATAATAAAAGATTGGCTGCTATTATAGAGAAAAAGGCAAAAGTAATACGTCATATAGACACCTATATCTCATTATCAGATAGTGATCCAAAAATTCTTTTCTGCGCCTCTTGCTGGGATAGTACTCAAAAAACAGTTCAACTATCTTGTAATGATTTAGGTACATATAGATGTCCTATTTGTAAAAATACAGGTTATTATGATAAAGAATTATATAATATGGAACAGCAAAAACTAATAAATACAATAGATTCCTCTAATAATCAACCCTTTAATTTTTACTAACTGTAAATAATTCTTCTGAATAAAAAATTATCTTTAAATAAAGAGGAAGGAAACTATATGGATATTTTTTCAATTGTTATTGCAGGTTTAGCGTTGATATTATCATGTGTAACAGTGTTAATTCAAATCAACGTATATTCACAAGAATGGCGGCCAATGTTATCATTTACTGCATGTAATGTATGGGCACAGATCGATAAAAATAAAAGATCTATTACACAGCATTATGATTTAGTTTTAAGGAATGTTAATAAATGTGTGAATGTCAACGAATTTCTTTACCTCAGTGGTTAACTATTATAATAGCGTTTACATAAATGTTGATTAATATATAAAGTTAATACATATGATATATTTTTTTATGGATTGAAACAACCAGATGTCGACAATGCTAACACTGGAGCACCTATATTACCTGGAACAGAAACACAATTTCTACGTTACTATTTATTATCAGTTCCGGATAATGTTAATATAGATGAATATGTATCTCCAGATGCAAGATTATATTTTGAAATTGAATATTATAAAATAGGTTATGTAAGGAAAAAATACAAACTTCAATATGAACTGGTAATAACTCCTATGGGAACTACTTATAGAGTTTTATATGGTAAAATTTATGTAAATTGATTTCTATATCGTAGTATTTATTCAGCAGATAAATCAGTGAAGCGAATGGTAACATTTAATCGTCGTCGGATAAAGAAATGCTGTAAAGAACTTGGTATTGACTACCGTTTCTCACATAAGATTCGCTTTTCCACTGTTTCTATCTTGTATAAGCGTGGAGCTGATAATACGGAACTGCAAGAACTTCTTGGGCATACTGACCTTAACATGACTAATAAGTACCTTAAGAACATCACTCCTCGTTCTGAAACTTGCAAAAAGGCAAACCAGTTTTTGGATTAGTTTTCTCTTTAAACGTCTTGCACCTACTTGCACTTGTTTTCAATTACAACAAAAAGTCTCTAAACCCTTATTTTAAAGGTTTAGAGACTCTTCCAATCAAGACGACAACCCGCTTTGAACTATTTGAACAGTTCTGAAATCCGCATAGAAAAGAGGGTTTCAATCTCTAATACTGGTTCCACCTGTTTTGTACCTAATAATATAACCAAATATTGTATTTTATCATTAATATGAAGAAGACATATTTGTTACTCCTATGCTCTTTTATTATTTCGTTTTACTTATCATTATTAAAAGCATTTGCAATATTGACAACAGGCAATATTAATGGATTTATGTTAGCGGTTGTTGTTAATGAAGCGATTACAGCCCTTAAAAAAGGAAACATAATGGCTACTGTATTTTCATGCAATAGTGCCTCTTTTAAGTTATCGTTTTCTTCTTCCATGCATAATTCGAAATCTCCGGTCATTGTAACGTCAATATTGAATGGCAAAGGATTTTCGTCAGATGCTTTTAGAGAAAAAGTTAATTGGACTTTATATTCATCCTTACCACAGTCTTCAACCGTCATTCCGAATGTTGGTGAAATTTTAATTTCTTTATTATTAATATCATTTTTGGATAATTCAAAATGCATAGAGTTGATTTCATATCCTTTAAATTGCATGCAGCTTTTAGCCGAGTTTGACATTTAGCAGCCCTCCAAAATAAGTATTTTCGTAATTGTACTTGTATTGAGACTGTTTCGTCTGATAGGAAAATGATTTAGCTCCCATTAATACCGTCAGTTTATATTTTTCCAAAGCTTCAACTGCTTTTTCATAGTCAGAAGTTGATATTAAGTTCATACTTTTGTTAAGTAATAATTCAAATACATCTGGATAATCAGCAAGTTCCATCAGGTTATTCTGAGCAGAATCCTGAATACTACCATTTTCATATCGTGCAATAGTTTTATCTCCAAAACCAAGTATTTTTGCAAACGTAGTCTGAGTCAAATTATATTTTTCTCTTATTCTTTTAATATCTTCTGGCT
>JBASOB010000136.1:0-5733 GCA_049657865.1 Mobilitalea sp. | reverse complement strand
CAACAAAAGCCAAGGAATATGCTGCTGCGGTATTTCTCAAGTGGTTTACTGCTTCTGCACAGAATATACGCTTTATATCTTCCACCGGGTATCTGCCGGTGACCAAGGATGCATTTTTATATCAGCTGCCAAACGAGATGAAGAATATAGCCGACAGCAAAGTGAAGGCGATGTTGACCGCCTCCATTAATATGTATCACGAATATGATTTTTTTATCCCTCCCACTTTTGATCAATTTGATACCATCGGAAAAGAATATGAAACAAACTTGAAGGAAATATTGCTTGATGCTCATGAAGAGTATAGAAACGATACTACCAGTCTTGACTATTTGTCAGCAGTCGCGCTCAAAGCTCTGACAAAATAGTTGATTGTCTTTTCTGATCCGGAGGTGATAAAGTTTGATCCATTTATTCCGTAATTCCAAAACTATTTTAACCGAACTTCGAAGGAGCGGAGAAAAGGGTATTTCACTTCGATTACGATTATTGGCTTTTCTGTCGGTTCTAGTGATTACAATTGTCCTAGCTTTCTTAATGGTTTTAATGATAATCGGTGTTTTTAGTAATGGCAGAAGCGAAAGTCGTAAATTGATTGAGAACGAACTTTTAGATCTTAACAAAGAAGTTTATGCAGATTTTGGCAAATTATCCAGACAGGGAATATTATTGTCCGAACAGTTATCTCATAACATAAGTCAAATACTAGCAGATCACAATCTGCCGTATAACGAATTTCAGAAGCATCCGGAATTAATTGAAACCATATTAGATTCACAAGTTGACAACCTTTCATTGTCTTTGCAAACCGCTAAAAGCAGTGGTATTTATATCCTATTAGATTATACGGTGAATGAACTTGCGAAAGGATCTGAATTTTCGAAAGCCGGCCTGTTCTTAAAGAGTACAGAACCCAATATTATGAATTCTATTGAAGCCAATATACGGTATTTAAAGGGTCCCGCAGCGATTGCCAGGTCACGAAACATTGAACTATTACCGCAATGGGAACAGGAATTTAATATTAAAAATTATGATTTTTATGAAATGGTTATTCAGAGTTCAAAAGAACAAGGCTTACCTCTTTCAAAGCTGTATTATTGGAGCAAACGGATTGCAGTCAGTGATTCCGTAGAATCCGGAATGCTTCTGGCCGTCCCTATGATTGCAGAGGATGGAACCGTTTATGGTATCTGTGGCTTTGAAATCAGTTCTATGCTTTTCAAACTGGCTTACAGTCCTGACAATGTAGTTTTTCCTCATATTTTTGCTACATTATCCTTAATCGATGAACAAACTATTAATATCAATAACGGTTTAATCGCCGGCAATTATTATATGACTAGCCATCTCACGGATAGAGACATGACCATCGCTGATGATTCACGTACTTTTTATAATTATACGACGAAAGAAGGTTTAATGTTTAGTGGAATTCATCAAAACATTTCACTGTATCCATCTAATTCTATCTACGCTGATAACAACTGGATTACCGGCATATTAATGCCCAAAGAAGAATTATCAGCAGCAATAAACTCTAAAAACAAATCTATCTTCGGTGCTGTTTTTCTATTATTTATTGTTGGTATGTTGATGGCGACGATAATTAGCTTCAAATATAGCAACCCCATTACTAGTGCTTTGAATGGAATTAAGACAAATGGCTATTCTTCAAAAAACAAAACTAAGATAATAGAAATCGATGATTTACTGGAATATCTTTCGGAGCAGGATGAAAAAACTTCTTCACCGACCAGTAAAACCATGAGCTCTCTTGCTCATCACACAGCTACCTTTGAGAACTTCGTAAAAAGCATTAAAACCTTATCTCCGGCAGAAACAACGGTTTTTGATCTTTATAGTAAAGGATATACGGCAAAAGAAATAACCGAAACCCTTTATTTGTCAATCAATACGATTAAAACTCACAACAAACGTATTTATGAAAAACTTAATGTTTCCTCCAGGAAAGAGTTATTGATTTATTTTAAAATGATGGAAGAACTAGCATCAAAAAAATTAACCAGCTGATCATGATAAATCAGGTTCTTACTTATCTAAAACTCCTTTATTACTTTCAAACATAACGATGTATTTCATCGTAAAAAATGGCCGATTCATAACTTCCGTTATGGATCGGCCATTCTAATACACATTTATGTCATTACTCGTTCCTACACTCGGTAATCTCTGATTACTCAGGAATTAATCGATTGTGTAAGGCATTAATGAGATATGTCTAGATCTCTTGATTGCAACTGTAAGAGCTCTCTGATGTTTTGCACAGTTTCCGGTGATTCTTCTAGGAAGAATCTTACCTCTCTCTGATATATATCTCTTTAACTTGTTGATATCCTTGTAATCGATTCCAGTGAAATTTTTATCTGCGCAAAATACACAAACTTTCTTTCTTCTACGACCGAAAGATTTTCTCTTCATCGGGGAATCGCCTTTATCTTCTCTTCTGTTAAATGGCATTTAATTGACCTCCTTATCCGATTTTTGTTCTATTTAACTCTTATAAGTCTAATTGAATGGTAACTCTTCGTCGATACCGTCCGGGATGTTCATAAAGCCATCCCCCATTGCTGTGCTTGGTTCTGGTTTAAACTCTTTGTGATAACCATTGTTCTGGTTGCCGGAGTCTGAACCATTTCCCTTACTTTCAGCAAATTCTACTTCTTCTACTACTACATCGGTGGTGTAAACTTTAACACCATCTTTATTGGTATAACTGCCTGTCTGAATTCTTCCGACTGCAACCATCTTCATGCCCTGTTTAAAATACTTTTCAACGAATTCTGCTTGTTTGCCAAAGGCAACACAACCTATGAAATCCGCATCCTGTGTTTCACCGGCTCTTTTGAATCTACGGTCTACTGCTAAAGTAAATCTAGCAATTGCTGTTGCGTTTTCTCCCTGAGAATATCTTACCTCGGGATCTCTAGTCAAACGGCCTATTAACATTGTTTTATTCATTAGTAAATACCTCCCTGATCTAATTGCCTTAGGATAGTATGTCTGCAAGACGAACTGGCGAGCCAATTCTGCTTGTCAATTATTTAGCATCTTTACGGATACATAAATATCTGATTACATTTTCCATAATACGAACTCTTTGCTCGATTTCGTTTGGAACTGATGGATCAGCGTCAAATTGGATGAAGTAGTAATAGCCTTCTTTCATTTTCTGAATTTCATAAGCTAATCTTTTCTTACCCCAATCATCAACGCTAGTAATTACGCCACCGAATCTTGTAACAAGATCTTTAACGGTTTCTAGTGTTGCTAATCTGGTTTCATCCTCGATTTTTGCATTTACAACTAAGGCTAATTCATATTTATTCATAGTTGAGTGCACCTCCTTCTGGTCTCTGGCCCTTTTCGAATGTAAAATGGCTGACGAAGCGTCAAATTATCATTTAAAGAGCAAGGAATTTATAGTATAACATATCACAGTTAACAATACTACCATAAGTTCAACTAATTTTCAACCACTTTTTTCGCAAATGCCTTATTTATGAGCTTTCTAACCAATCTTTTATCGTAATCCTATCCTTTTCGTGCATGATTTCACTTTTCTTAACAAAAAAAGAACCTTTTACTTCACTTTCAGCAAAAAGTTCTTTAGTCATATAAGCTGTTATAGTCTAGCAGACGCTTCTCAAGCAGCGTTAAGATATCTTCCGGTTCCATATCCTTTGCCAGTTCCACATAAATTGTTGCTGGTGACAGATTAAGGTCACTGTTTTTCTTAACGATACTTTTCTCTACTACCGGATGCTTTGCTAAAAAGTAGTTGATATCTTTTGGAACTACTTCAATTGCATTCTTATTATATAAAGTAACAATCCGAAATGTAAGAATTTCATCATAAGGAATATACCCTATGCTGCTGATGGAGGAATTGTCAACGATACCTTCTCTTGTGATGGTAAGAAGTGCTTTTGGATGAGAGCTTTTAATAATTCCCCCTACAAACCCTATCAAAAATATAAAACACAATATCATACCCGGCGTCCTATATCGACTTGATTTTTCTATCGTTCCAAGAATAGAGGCTCCAGCGGAGGCAATCAGTAACAGCAGACTTCCCATCATCAAGGTAAATGCTTTATAATTTATTTCTTCTATAATAATGTCTCCCATAGAGTCTCTCCTTTCTGTTTACGTTCTATTAAAATCAAAACTATTGTATCCGTTTTCCAATTTATTTGCAAGAACAAAATCCATAATATGTAATTCAATAGATATTAATATATAATGCATTTATTCAGTACCAAATTAACATCCTGCTACTTCATGGCATCTCAAGTATTTGGAAGAATAATGCAAAAACATTGCTGTACGAGTTTCCTAGTTCTTTTGGGTGAGTTTGTTCTACTTCATGCTGTGAAGATGGTTTTTCCGCATACTATTTCATGCAAAATACTTAGTACCGCTTCACCTAAGCAAGGACATAGAAATAAGATAAAGTCTGTGATTCTTTGCGTTACTAAATAAAGATACAGAAAAACATTGCAGGTTTCCTATAAAACAAGGAAAGGAAACCTGCAATGTTTATAATAAGTAAAAGGAGTTATAATTTGATCTATTTGCTCAGATCGGAAGCGTTATAATTTGGACTATTTACTTAGGTCTGAAACGCTATAATTTGAACTATTACTTAGGTCAGAATCGTTATGATTTGAACTATTTACTTAGATCAGAAAAATTTTAATACGAAATTGCTTATTTAATTCGAAATCTTTGAATTGCGCTCTCGAGCTTCTTCGCTTCTATGGCAAGTTCAGAGGCTGAATCACTCAAATTCGTGACCGAACTGATCTGATTCGTTGCCGTTGCACTCACCTCTTCCGAAGAAGAGGCCGTCTGCTGAGATACTGCTGAAATATTACTGATTGCATCCAAGGTATCTTCTTTCGCTTCTTCAATTCCTTTAATTCCTTTGGATATACTATTCAGATTATTGATTAAGCTGGATACATGACTGCTTATATTCTCAAAGACAGCAACCGTTTTACTGAGTGCTTCGCCTTGTGATCCTACAATTTCTTCCGCCTGCCTAGCAGAGTTCACTGTTACTTTTGTCTTATTCTGAATCTCTGCAACTATTTTCTGAATCTGTCCGGAAGCCTTCACTGTCTGCTCCGCTAATTTACGGATTTCATCTGCAACTACAGCAAATCCACGGCCGGCATCTCCGGCTCTGGCTGCTTCAATAGACGCATTTAGAGAAAGAAGATTCGTCTGAGAGGCTATTTCGTTAATGGATTTTACAAAATCCGCGATACTTCTGGACTGAATATCAAGTGCTTCAATCTCATCAATTACAATGTGGGTAATGTCATTCGTTGCTTTTGATTTACTACTTAGCTCATCCACAATGACAATGCCTTCCCCTATAATCGCCTTTGTATCACCTGCAATCTGCTCAATTTCATAAGTATTGCTATACACCTGATTAATCTTGTCCGATAGGTTTGACATATCTTTCAGACACTTTTCCGTATCCTCCGCCTGCTGAACTACTCCTTGCTCGATTTCTTCAATTGCTATAGAAATTCCCTTCGTGGAGTCAAGTATCTCATCAGAAGTATTCGATACAATTACCGCAGAATCCGAAAACTTCAATCCGATTTCAGCAACTTCTCCAAGAATGCCTGACATTCCCTCCATCATTTCCGAAAGACTGATCGATAACATGTTGAATTCATCTTTACGTTTTGT
>JBASOB010000135.1:0-4599 GCA_049657865.1 Mobilitalea sp. | reverse complement strand
ATTTTACCCTTTCCTCATTCCCGAAACTATTCATGATATAAATTGAATCACAAATAGATTTTAATTCGCCAAGATTCTGTGATGTTATTATGATCGCAGTTCCATTCTGTGCGAGCTCTTCTAGCGCTTTATAGATAATATTTCTCATTTCAATATCTGTTTCTTCACATATTTCTTCACAGACCAGAATATCAGGCTTTGCAAGAATCCATTTCCGAAAGATAACATTATTCTTTACATAGGAGTCAAAATCGCTTACCCCGCGATTCTTGTCTTCTTCCTTAATTCCCATTTCCTCAAGATATTCTTTTTCCAAGTAACGGCTAACACGTGTATTTTTCAAGAAACTAAACAGACTCATTTTTAACATAACCGGGAGTAAAAGATTTTCAGCAAAACTCATTGTATTTACAACGCCGCTTCGGTTTCTTTCTCTTGGTACATAGCCAAAATTATATTTAATTGCGTCATCTAATCTTTCCGGGCTATATCTCTTTCCCTTAAAATACATCTCTCCTAAAATAGGCTCAGACTCTCCAATCATCATACTAGACGCTTCCAGATTAGCGCTATTATTCATATCATAAAATCCAACAATCTCGCCTTTATTAAGTTCTATCTCCATATCCGTAATGTATTTTGGTCCTGTTAGTCCACAAGTTCTGAATATCATATCCTTTGTTGCATAACTTTTATGTTCAAACTCGGAAATCATCGGATTTCCAACTAACCATTTAAGGAAAACTTCTTCATTATAGTTCTCTTTATAAAATGTTTTAACATTCTCTCCCTGCCGAAGTAGAATCATTCGGTCAGACAACTGTGCCATTTGATCTTTTTTTCGACTCGCATAGATAATTGTAATATTTTTTTCTTTTAAAACCTTTAGTATTTCCGAAATGATATGCATATCTCGCTGTCCGTAGGAACTAAATGCATCATCAATATATACCAAATCAGCTTCATTTTCGATTGCCCGAAGCAGCTCGACAATATGCCGTTGCACAAGCGTAAGCTCACTAACCTTCTTATTGGCACTTAGTCCTGGAGCATATAAATCTAGTAATAAATTGATTCTGTAATAAAGTGCCTTTTTATTAATAATTCCCTTAACTTTTCGCTTTCCTGTAATAATGCAAAGATTTTCTGCAATTGACAATCCATCCACTAAGGTACTTTTCCGTCCCAGGCATATGATATCTTTCATAGCTGCAAATCTTTCATTTTTTGTATAAGTTTGATTTTTATAGGTAACATCCCCATTGCGAAGAGATTCTTCTCCAATAAAATAATAATAAAGCGCTGTTTTTCCGGAACCTGATATACCTAGCAAGTTTACCATCTCTCCTTGATAGACATGCAAGTGAAAATTCTTCAAGGAATACCTTGCCTTTTCATCGCCTATATTAACATTCTTCATGCTTAGAATTACTTTTTTCATTTACACCTCCACCCCCTTGCGCTGTATCCTTATCAAGCAAAAGAAGAATATTGTTCCTTATCCAGCAATAAAGGCAGGGAGATTTCAACCTCTGTCCCAACGCCCTGTGTACTCGAAATATTGAGTCCATAATTTTCACCGTAGAACAGGCGAAGACGATTGTTAACATTTTCTAGGGCAATTCCGTTACTGTTTTCTTCCCCCTCAATCCATTCCAGCTTCTTCTTGGGTGTTTTAAGTTTCGCATTCAAATTATGAAGGGTTTCCGTATCCATACCGACTCCATCATCTGCCACCAATAACGTAACAAGCGTATCAGATACCTCAATATGTATCTCTATATGCCCCTGCTCTATTTTATTTTCCAGCCCATGAAAAATCGCATTCTCTACTATTGGTTGCAACGTCATCTTGGGTATTTGGCAATGAACGATGATATCAGTATCATCATGATTGTAGATCTGAAATGTAAAACGGTTTTTAAACCGGTATTGTTGAATTTTGATATACGTCCGGATGTTTTCCAGTTCCTGAGGAAGTTTTACAATATCATTATCTTTGCTAATATTATAGCGAAAATATCTGGCCAATGCTTCCGTCATCTCCGCTATTACTTTATTATCATCGATAATAGCCTGTCCCCTGATATTTTCTAATGTATTATAAAGAAAATGTGGATTGATCTGATTTTGCAATTCTGCATATTTCATCTTCTGAGTCATAATATCCCGCGCATGTTCCTGTTCCATCGTTGTCTTTTGTAATTCCAGCAATTCATCAATCTGCTCCAGAATAGTGTTGGACTCCGTAAAGATATCTTCAACAGCGGTATCCCCAGTTCTACTGAACTCCAGCATTTTATTTTCGATACTCTTGATTGGAACATATACCTTTTTAAAGAACACGGCAAATATAATGCATAATAACAATATTATAATCCCTAAAACAATAAAATAGATCCCTCTGTTCATATGAACTGCTGCCAATGGTGTAGATAAGATACTAAAAATAAATAATATAGCGATCAGTAATATCATAGTCAGAATATAGTTCGTCAGAAGGTATGATTTTAGAGATTTGCTTTTCATATTTCTCCATTCTGCTGTCACAACAGCGCTATGATACTTAGAAAATTCAAAGGAATGCCTACTGGTATAATTTTCGGTATTCGGTAGGTTTCAAGCCAACAATCTTATAAAAAGTTTTGCTAAAATATTTTGCATCTGTATATCCTACTTCTTCTGCGATGAGGCTTATTTGATGGTTCCCGTTTTTAAGAAGATCTTTGGAAGCTTCTATCCTGCAGAATATTAAATAATCGCTAAAATTAATACCAATCTCTTTCTTAAATAACGAACTTAAATAGGGAGGACTCAGTTCAATTGCCTCAGCAACTTCTTCCAAAGAAATCTGACGCATGTAATTTTCATTAATGTATTGCTTCGCTTTTCGAATCGGAAGCTGGCTCGTATTGCTTTTTTCCTCAATTACTCTGTCAAAATAACGCTGAAAGACCTCCAGAAAATTATGAATCAGTAGTTCTTCCCTGATGTTACAATCAAGTATAAATTGAAGCTGCTGTTCAAATTCATTAATAACCGTTTCGTTTATTCTATTCTGGCTCCATTTAGAGCATGCCAAGTTTTTAAGTTCCTCCATAAACTCGAATATTGATACCGGAGAATAATTTACCACTCGATGTATGTCCTCAATTGCAAGTTTAACATCATTGATTAAAGCTAAGCTATCCAGTGACTCAATTTCATTTTCAAATACTCTTCTATTCTTTTCTGTAAATATACTTTTTATTGGTAAAACCTGATAATTCAAATTCTCATAGTTGATAATACGATTCGTGCCTTTTTTTAATCTGCACTTAATGGCCGCAACCGCTTCTTGAATCGAAGTATGCACTTCAGTGATTGATGCTTTTTCTTTCCCTATTCCAATCGTAACATAGAAGCCAGTAAATTTATCCAGCTCCAAGCGGCAAAGATTAAGGATTCTTTTCATCACTTCATTAATTTTGTCTCTAAATTCCGGTTGATAATTTACCACCGTAACGACTCCGCTTTTTACATAAGAATTAATATATTCCCAGGAATCTTCTTCCATCGTTTTCTCAATCAGATAATCAATACTATTCAGTAAGATTTTTGAATCATAATTCGGGGCATCTGAGTCCACCTTTGTTAAAAAGGCTAAAAACAGCCCATTCGAGAACTCACAATTGAACTTATGATCCATTTCTTCTATTTTCTTATCAGTACCCAGATTATTGTGCTGAATTATGGTACTGAGAAAATGCTTGCGGATCCTCTTAATTCCTGTATTCGCTATCTGCTCTAATTCTTTCTTCTCTTCTATCATCGACCCGGATTCTTTCCGATGCTTTAGAATACGGTCCAATGTTTCTTCTAATTCAACTTTATTTATCGGTTTGAGTAGATAATGCTTCACCCCTAAGTTCAAGGCAGTATGAGCATACTCAAAGTTCTTGTAACCGCTCATGATAATATAATCAGCATCCAAACCTATTTCTTTCCCCTTTTGCACCATCTGAAGACCATCATAACCAGGCATACGGATATCAGAAATAATGATGTCAGGACGGAATTCTTCCATCATCCTTACACCATCAAGTCCATTGTATGCTTTACCGACAACCTCTAAATCTCTTGCTTCCCAATCAATCATTTTACAGATCATCTGGCAAATAATCTGCTCGTCATCCGCAATCAATACCTTCAACATTGGAAACCTCCACAATATGACATAAAACAATCTTATCTCTATGATAACACAGGGCTGCATCAAATAGAAGACACAGCCCTATGTTACAACTTATTTTTCAATGCATCATCATACTTTCAATTACTATTCACCGATGTGTCTGTATTTTTCCTTGAGCTCTGATAATCCCTCTACTTTTTTCTGGGTCATTGCACCGTCTTTAATTTCTAGAGAATGCTCTAATTTTCCTTCTTCATAGAGTCTGGAACGTTTTATCTGCTTGTCGGAAAAATGAACCTTGATCTCGCCTTCAATAACGGCAAGCTCTCCTTCAATTCCGCAGATCGGGCATTCTACTTTATTCTTATCGTGCATTAAGGTCAGCATATCCAGGTGGCAAACAGGACAAGTACCCTCCTCATCGC
>JBASOB010000134.1:0-5767 GCA_049657865.1 Mobilitalea sp. | reverse complement strand
GATAAGAACATGGATATGGCTACAGCAGAAATAAAGGGCTCCGCAATTGACTCTGGAAGTACTCCATTCGCCTTTGTGAACTGGAACAATACGAAAGCGAATTCACCACCTCCTGCAAGACATAATGCAAAAAGGGACTTTTCTTTACCACCGATTTTAAAGATTGCACCTACTAAGTACAGGACAATGGCTTTCAGAATAAATAATCCTGCAACAATACCACCTATCAATGCAATTTCATCAATAATCAGTTTAAAATTAAGGCTAGCTCCAATCGATATAAAAAATATTCCAAGTAATAATCCTTTAAATGATTCTATATCACTTTCAAGTTCATGCCGATATTCACTGTCTGCTAAAACCACTCCGGCAAGGAATGTACCAAGTGCAGGAGATAAACCAACAAAATTCATAAGCAGGGATATACCCACAACCATTGCCAATGCCGCTGCAACAAATATCTCTCTAACCCTTGTAGCTGCAATGGCTCTAAAAATTGGCTTGCTGGCAAATTTGCTGATTAGAAAAATAAACAATATAGCAAGCACTGTAACAATCAGCTGTAAATACCCAGGTAATGATGCAATATCAAGTAACGCTTCTTCTGCATGTCTACCATCATGAATTGACTGGGTTGCCAAAAGAGGCATAAATGCCAGTATGGGAATAACTGCCATATCTTGAAAGAGCAG
The DNA here is from genome assembly GCA_049657865.1 of Mobilitalea sp. GTDB lineage: Bacteria > Bacillota > Clostridia > Lachnospirales > Lachnospiraceae > Mobilitalea. The sequence continues at coordinate 5,075 of JBASOB010000134.1, read as the reverse complement.
AACCGAAAAGATAGACCTGCCGGTAGGTGAATTCATTAACCCCTTCTCCTTCAATGTCTGTAAAACTATTGCTGTTGATGACGACGCCAAAGTCAAGCCAATCGCAACGGCTTGCTGCCATGATATAAAAATCAGCAATACACCACTGATAACAGCTGCTGACAAAACTACCTGCATTCCGCCCATTCCGAGAATAGGAACTCGAAGTTTCCATAATAACGAAGGTTTCAGCTCAAGACCAACCAAAAACAGCATCATGACCACACCGAATTCAGTAAAATGCATAACCTCTTCAACTTGCCCGATCATCTAAAATCCAAAAGGACCGATGACAATCCCGGCTATCAGATATCCAAGAACTGAACCAAGTCCCAGCTTTTTTGCTATCGGAACAGCAATTGAAGCCGCAACAAGAAATATGAATAATTTCAGTAAAAATGCCTCCATAACTACACCCCCCTTATAACTGAATCCAAATCAGTGTTGATATAAAGATACTCAGCTGCTTTATTATAATCAACAAGCTCATCCCTTAAAGCCTCGATGACTTTCTTATAATCATCAGCATACACATCTATTCTATCTTGTGATAATCCTCTATGGATTCCCAAAACTGCAAAGGGTGATATCCATGTCATACTGCATAACCTTGACATAGCCTTTAGGGGTGATGTCAACTCTTCAATCGTATAATAATTGCAGCCCTCTCGGCTGTAGCCATCATCGTCAATTCCGGCTGTCAATGCCAGCATGAACTTTTTGCCTTCCAGTGCTTTCCCTTTGGACCCGTAAGCCCAACCATATTCTAGAACCAAATCCTGCCATTCCTTTAATATGGAGGGTGTTGAATACCAATAAAAGGGAAACTGAAAAATAATGATATCATGCTCTTCACACAATTTCTGTTCTGCATCAACATCGATGAGAAAATCCGGATATTTGGCATATAAATCGTTGATTGTAACTGCTTCCAACTTCTCGACTGAACGTCTTAAAGCCATATTCAATTTGGATCTATGCTTTGCAGGATGAACAAAATGAATTAGTATTTTTTTCATCATATCATAACCTCACTTTTCTTACAGATTTATACTTCATTTTCCCCATCTACGCCTGAGGCTCCATTGTTGCTCACTCTTCCATCTCGCGCTCCTTCAGCTAAATGTTTTTCACCTGATATCTGTGGCGTTTCTAGTTCTTTCGCAATCCCACCTCAGATTAGGTTTACTTCAAGTTCATGACGTCAAAAGTCCTGGCAAGTTGTCTTATGCTGGTTTTTCCGTACCTTACAGAATTTCAGCTTTCTTTCAACATCTTCATTTTATTCATTCGTAATTTCCAATGTACTTTGAAATCTCTTCCGTCCTTCGTATCCACCATATGATTTTGACACACGATGGCTAGTATTTAAGCAATTTCTTAATAGCTAAAGTTCCCTCACCTATTATATCGGTTGCATGAATTCCAAATTGCTGCCACAACTAATACTTTGTTCTGGAACACTACTAATATACACTATGGTATTATACCAGAGTCAAATAGTTTTATTTGATATCTAATAAAATAGCTCTTATTGCTGACCTGATTTCTCGATAGTATATACGAAAAACCTCAGCGTAGCCTTGAATGATTATTATGAGAACATTTTTCAGTGTTACTGTGCATACTTGGATTCCTTAGAACTGTCTGCCAGCACTGTAAACTATTATAAAACAATCTCAACTGTTTACGGGCTTTCTTACTGATTACCTGCCATTACAACGGTGTTATTCAAAGAATACAATTCTCAGCTATAGGGATTCTCTAAAACTTTTTCTTCGTTTTATCACAGAAGAAAAAGAAATTAAACTGAAATCATTTATGGTGAAAGATTTCAACAGGGAGACTATCATCGAGTTTCTTGAGTGGTATCGGCAAAAAGGAGCAGGGAGTGACAGCAATCGTAGCAAAAAAAGCTTCACCAAAAGAAGTACTGTTTCTTTCTGTCGATCAGGTATCACAGCTGGTAAACCGCCCAGAACCCCTTCGCTTCACTTTCGTTTAGCTCCAAGATGCACACATGACTACTCTATGTAGTCTTTTCCTTTGCGCTAAGTACCATGGCTTTTGACAACATCACCTAAAGGTTGTTTAAAGCCAATACCTGAATATCGACTCTGAGGGGCCCACCCTGATCTTTTATAAGCATAAACTATTATAGTGTTTCAGGACACACTTAGGCGCTTACGACATAAGATACATCAAAAAATGATATCATAGCTCAACACCACCATGGTGGGCGCATTGCTAGATATCATCTTTTGATGTACTTACAGTTTTTTGAATAAATAGTAATCAAGTACTTTACATATTAAATTTATGAATGGCATTCACTAGTTTTTCTACTAGAATATTCTCTTGAGAGTGCTAACCAATGGTTGGAGGAAGTGATAAAGCCGGAACGAACACGACAGGAGTACGCCGTAAGATGGCGTTACATGTCACAGATATTTGAACTTATTGAAACAGGCACAGTGATTAATGATCATCTTTTTGATTAAATCTGTCGAATTTACAGCTTGATATTAAAAGATGAGGATAAAAAAAGTTTGGAATAACCCAGTTTATTCTAAACTTTGAATAAACTGGGTTATTCTAACATACAAAAATCTATCGATGGTCTGGCAGCTACGGTACAACAAAACAAGCGTCTGAAAAACGGAAGTTTTCAATGGCCACGAACACAGGACGAAGTTCTGAAATCATCAATTTTGTGTACTGGTATTTGAATTTCAGTAATATGCTCTTCCTTTATTGCAGTTTCATGTATATTAATTTTGCAAACTTTTATTATATTATCTACTATTTTATATCGATTTTGTTTTATATAGAGCATCAACTTATCAATGTGTTCCTTATCTTCTTCGAATGTTCCTTCATAAGTAATAGTTACATAATCTCCTTCATCTAAAATCATATTAAACTCAGACTCATCATCATCAATGAAACAAAAGGCAGCGTTATATCTTAAATCTCCAATTTGATCAAATTTATCTTCATCGTATATAACACCTATATTGCCATTTCCCAATATATAAACAGTATCACCATATTGTTTTTGAAGTCTCTTAATTATACAATCTGCTTCGCCTTCATTTGACAAATTTACACTTAACTTCAAAGCTTTTCGTAATTTTATATGGACAACTTCTATTTTATTTAACTCTAGATTAGAAATTACACCCTCTATTGAATTTAATCTTTTAACTATATTGTTCTTATTATCTGTTAATTTCAGAATTTTCTCATCAATGAATTTCAACTCTTCTTGTAAAATTTGTTTTGTAGTTTCTATACTTCTATCTTCTATATATTCTTTTATTCTCTTCATGGAAATATCAAAATTTCTTAGCTCATTTATTAAGTTTAATTTCCATACATCTTTTATATTATATAATCTATAGCCGTTTTCTCCCCTGCTTGGTTTTATTATTCCGAGTTCTTCATAATACATCAATGAATCTTTTCCAATTCCATAAATTTCAGATATTTCTCCTATTTTATAATACTGCTTCATGCAATCCCCCTATGATTAATACTTAATAAACAACTGGATCGGTTAAAAATGATGATTCTCGCTTCTTTTTCTACCTCTTTGATGGATCCAGAAAGACTGGGTTGAGAAATATACAAAGCTTTCGCCGCTTCTGTAATAGAGCCTTTTTCTGCTACTGTTATCATGTATTTTAACTGCTGCAAAGTCATAAATACCTCCTTGGCGTTTTGCAAATAGCATACTTTTGTCTCACTTTCTAAGTTCTTTATTGCATTAGAAAAGCTAGGTTAAACATAAAAAGGTCCTTAGCCGCTACACTAATAGAACCTTTTTCCGCTACGGTAAAACATAATTTAGTTGTTGTAAAGTTATCAACAGAATTACCTCTTATCTACTTTCATAGTATCTAAATGAGTGCATTGGTCTCATTACAGATATTATACTTGTACCGAACCAAAAATGAAAGATTTTTCTCTATTACTATTCAACTATATAGATTCAGCCACTCTTGTCTATTACAACAATCATAAAAATATGTCCTCAGCTAATAAGGAATTAACTGAGGACATATATAATACCTATTTCTGTCTTAGCCTTTATGATATTTTTTTAGCTTCGTACATTATACATAGGTTCACATGCCTTTCCTATAAATAAGTATATCGGTTTAGGATGACTGGCAATAACTTTAATCATTAAACGATTTGCATAGCCTGTTCCGCCATGCGTTTTCCATAGATTCTGAACAATTCCGCAAACTCATCTAATTTAGGCATAATGGCAACAGGGCCTAAGTGAATAACAGGAGCTCCTTTGGACTGTCCGCTTGAGTATGCCATCATTCCCTCAATCATCAAATGGGTAAGGACACACTGAATGGCTAAATCGGCACCTCCGTGAATATATGCTGCGGTAGCATAGGACCCAGCTAATTTCCCAGCTAGCTTCAATTTAGGTGCCTCTGCCTCAAGCCATGCTTTCATTCTAGCGGTTAGATAGCCGTTGTAGGTGGGTGTCCCCACAATCACTGCCTTGCACTCATGCACATATTCAACATCTACCTGATCTATGCGAAATGATTTTACCTCAGTATCTCCAACAGATTGAATTCCCTCCATAATGTACTCAGCCATCTTAGCGGTGTTTCCAGATTTTGAATCATAAATAATTGCCAGTTTCATAAGTAAATTTACCTCCTTGATATTTTTTGTTTATCTGGTATAATATTCATACTTGATAAGTATAATCTTTATTTTATATTTATCAAGAACGCAGTTTTTTTTGATTTAGTACAAAAATACTTACCTGGAGGGAAATGATGGATAAAACCACTGAGAAAATGACAACTATTTGTCCGTTACGTCTTACAATGGATATAATCGGGGGCAAATGGAAATTAAGTATTATTTGTCTTTTGAAAGATGGAGAACCGATGCGATATAATCAAATAAAGCGAGGAATTCCTGGAATTACAAATGTGATGCTTTCACAATCATTAAAAAGTTTTGAGGAATATGGTATTGTGCATCGAGAACAATAC
>JBASOB010000133.1:0-5259 GCA_049657865.1 Mobilitalea sp. | reverse complement strand
CCTTTAACCTTCCTGCACATTTTGTAACGGTAATCTTTGTTCCGTCACTAACTGCCATTCCTGCAGAATCATAACCCCTATACTCCAGTTTAGCTAATCCGTCCAGTAAAATAGGCGCAGCCTGATTCTTACCGATATATCCAACTATTCCACACATAATATTTCTCCTTCATCTTATTTCTTATATTATTGCAATGATATACGCGTTCTTCCTGTAGATTAATCATACTCCATTCAATTTTGCATGATTTCAAGTGCATCTCTGCCTTGCATGAAACTGTCTATTTTTTGTAAAAGGATGCCGATTCATTATAATAATAAGTTAACGTTGCATGATTATTTAATTTTTTGACGCCGTTTACCATTCGGCTGACAAAGCCTTCTAGTTTCGTCGTATATTCCTCTTTGGTTATGGTACCTTCCGAAACATAGTTCAAACCTTTTTCCCAGCTTGCAGTCAGCTCAGCATTAAGAAGAGATTTGATGGAGGTATTCACCACATCAAAGATTAATTCTCCAAGTAGCATCGGTGTAATAATCTGAGTCTTTTTGTTCAGATTCAAGTAGGTGATATTCACAAGTTTATTGAGTATCTCAGCTCTGGTAGCACTTGTGCCGATACCGCTTCCCTTCATCTGAGCACGAAGTTCTTCATCTTCTATAAACTGTCCCGCATTTTCCATCGCCAGGATTAACGCACCTGAACTATATCTCTTCGGGGGAGCTGTCTCGCCCTCTTTGATCAAGATAGTTTTTACAGGAAGGAACATTCCTTTTTTCAAACTGTTGATAATCTGTAGCAATGATTGATCTAGCGTATCCTCATCGGAATTTTCACTTTCCTCCGTGCTTGGTTTGTTCTCTGTACTTACTTGAGCAGCCGGAACTGCATTGCTTTTATCATTCGAGACTGCTAATACTTTTAAATATCCTTCCTTTTCAAGGACTCTTACGGAAGCAAAGAAACTTTCTCCTTTTATTTTCAGTGTGATTCCTACTTTGCGATATTCTGCCGGTGGGTAAAATATGCAGAGGAATCTTCTGGTTATCGTCTCATATACTTTTCGTGTTAGAGGGGAAAGAGAATTGATGTTGTTCAGTCCCTGACCGGTCGGTACAATCGCATAATGGTCCGTAATCTGGCTGTCATTGACATAACGTGTTTTTGCAATATTCTTATAAGTTCCCTGTGCTAAGATCTCTGCCGCAAATTCGCGGAACTGGCTGAGTCCTTGTAGTCCTTTGATATTCTTGTCAATTTCTTTAGATACTGCAGTTGATAATACCCTTGCATCAGTTCTCGGATAAGTCACCATCTTCTTCTCATATAATTCCTGTGTAATCTTTAAGGTCTCATCCGGGCTGATCTTAAATATTCGAGAGCAATCATTCTGAAGCTCGGCTAAGTTATATAATAAAGGAGCATTCTTGTTCTCCTTCTTCTTCTCAATCTGTATTACCTCAGCTAACAGTTTATCTTCCTCTACTGTCTCAGGCTGAGCTTCCCATGTTCCATCGTCTTTTATCAGCGGAATTTGTTCTGCCAAATCAGAGATCAGTTTCATAGCCGTGGTTCTTTCAGAAAATCCATTTTCTTTATACAGGAGTGGGGAATTATAGTATTTCGAGCCCTCAACCGCCTTAAATTCTGCTGTAAATTCATTATCTTGAACTGCAATGCTACTAACCACGCGGTAAAACGGCGTTTTAACGAAACTTCTTATTTCTCTCTCCCTGCGAACCACGATTCCAAGGACACAAGTCATAACGCGGCCTACCGCAATAGCGCCCCGTTTCTCTGATTTCATTAACTTTTGAACTTCATTGCCGTATTTAAGAGTAAGAATTCTCGAGAAATTAATACCCATCAGGTAATCTTCCTGTGCACGAAGATATGCTGCATCTGACAGATTATCATAGGCTGCGAGAGGTTTTGCTTCCTTGATTCCACGAAGAATTTCCTCCTCCGTCTGAGAATCAATCCAAACACGTCTCTTGTTCTTAGATGCCGGAACTTTAGCCTCCTGGTCCACCAGCCGATAAATGTACTCTCCTTCTCGTCCTGAATCAGTACAGACATAAATCGTATCAACATCCTTGCGGGTAAGTAATTCTTTTACTATATTAAATTGCTTTTTCACATTTGGAATTATTTCATATCGATAATCTTTAGGCAGAAATGGCAAGGTCTCCATTGTCCATTTCTTTAATGCAACGTTATATGCTTCAGGATAGCTCATGGTAACTAAGTGTCCTACACACCAGGTAACGATTGCTTCCTCCGATTCAATATAGCCATCTCTTTTACTTCCAGTAATTTTAAGTGCCTTGGCAAATTCTGCTGCGACACTAGGTTTTTCTGCAATATATAAACTTTTCGACATTGATCTCCAACTTTCTGATTCCTAATATGCAAAGTATGATTTACCTATATATCTTCGCCTATCACATACATTATACTCTAAATCACAAGATAGGACAAATATAAATTAGAAAGTAAAATCCAGTAAGTGAAATTGGTAAGTGAAATTTAGTAAGTGAAAGCAATTCAAAAAAGCTTAACAATTAGGTATCATAATAATAAGTTTAATAACTAGGATGTTATAATTTCTGTTGAATATTAACATATGATAGTTTACAATAATGTAGTAACGAAAACAATAATTCAATTTTGCCACAGAAAGAACACTACTACTGTTTATTATATAATACAATAAGCTTATCGCATAACCGAAAGAAGGAGGAAGGAAATGACACCAAAAAAGGTTAATTATGAAAATCTAGCAGATAGTATCATCGAGAAATTTAACAAACGAGGTATTGAAGGGTATTATTGTGAAGATATCGATGAGGCTCTTCTTACTGCCAAACGCTTTTTAACTCCCGGCTGTTCTATCTCCTGGGGCGGCTCAGAAACCTTGAAAGAAATTGGATTACTAGAGGAACTTACTTCTTCCGATTACGTTATTTATGACCGCGATACTGCAAAAACAGCAGATGAGAAATCACAGCTTTACAGCAAAATTGTCACTTCCGATTATTTTTTCATGAGTTCAAATGCAATCACTTTAGATGGACAGCTCGTTAATATTGACGGCAGCGGTAACCGCGTTGCGTGCCTCATTACCGGTCCGAAGAATGTAATTGTCATTGCCGGAATGAATAAAGTAGTTACTGATGTTGATACTGGCATTGAACGTGTCCGTAACATGGCTTCCCCACCAAATGCGGTAAGACTTAGCTGCAAAACCCCCTGTGCTGACAGCGGGAAATGTTCTAACTGTCTAACCGATGACTGTATCTGCTGCGAAATTGTAATCACCAGAAAATCTAAGATTCCCGGACGAATTAAAGTAATCTTAGTCGGAGAAGAACTTGGATTTTAAGTTACCATATCACTATTAATAAATGCAGTTTTCTCTCTTTGCATTTTTTGTATTAAGAAAGCGAGGTTTCACTTATGTTTGGTAAAAATTGTTGTTCCACCTCACAAACTGATTCTGATGATAACGTAAAAGTTAATGTTAATGTAGAAGTCCACAAAATCGTAAAGTGCTGGTGTGTTACCGGTATTATTATTGTAGGAATCATTTTTGCCTACAAAGCTTTCGTAAAATTAATGGATGTAGATTTTTTAGGCTTTGAAGATTAATTCAAATCACAAAAAGGAAACCTAGGTAATAGATTTAAAAATCTATTACCTAGGTTTCTCTTTATTATAACAATAATTTTATTAATATAACGGATATTTATCAGTCAATGTCTTAACCATAGCCATGGCTTTTTCTTTGTTTGCCTCAACATCTTTGATCAACAGGTAGATTGCTTCTGCGATCACGTCCATATCCTCTGCATTCATACCTCTGGTTGTTACTGCTGCTGTACCAAGACGAATTCCGCTGGTCACAAATGGTGAAGCCGGATCATCAGGCACGGTATTCTTATTACAGGTAATATTGGCTGCATCTAAGAGTTTCTCTGCGTCTTTACCGGAAACACCCATATTCTGCAGATCAACTAACATTAAATGATTATCCGTTCCACCGGATACAAGATTAAATCCACGTTTCATTAATCCCTTTGCAAGTGCTTGTGCATTTTCAATAATTCTTCCTGCATATTCCTTGAAGCTTGGGTCTAAGGCTTCTTTAAAACATACTGCTTTTGCAGCGATTACATGCATCAGTGGTCCGCCTTGGATACCTGGGAATACTGCTTTATTCAATTTATATTCAGTAGCAAATTCTATACTAGAAAGAATCATACCGCCTCTTGGTCCTCTTAAGGTCTTATGAGTTGTGGTAGTCGTTACATGAGCATAAGGAATCGGGCTTTCATGATATCCGGTAGCTACAAGACCAGCGATGTGAGCCATATCTACCATTAAGAAAGCTCCCACCTCATCTGCAATTTCTCTGAATTTCTTAAAATCCAATTTTCTTGCATAAGCACTTGCACCTGCAATAATCATCTTTGGTTTACACTCTAATGCAATTGCTCTGACATTATCATAATCAATAAATCCTTCTGTATTGACACCATAAGGTACGATATGATAATAGCTACCGCTCATATTAACGGGGCTGCCATGCGTTAAATGTCCGCCATGCGCTAAATTCATACCCATTACGGTATCGCCAGGTTGTACTAATGCAAAGTAAACAGCCATATTAGCCTGTGCGCCGGAATGTGGCTGAACATTAACATAAGTACCGCCAAATAATTCTTTTGCTCTCTCAATTGCAAGATTCTCTGCAATATCAACGAACTCACAGCCTCCATAATATCTCTTGCCGGGATATCCTTCCGCATATTTGTTGGTGAGCTGACTTCCCATTGCTGCCATAACCGCTTTACTTACAAAATTCTCTGAAGCGATTAATTCAATATGATCATTCTGTCGTCCAATTTCAAGTGATATTGCTTCTGCTATCTCAGGATCAAATGCTTTTATATCTTCAAATGAATACATAGTTTCAATTCCTTTCCAGTTCATTAATTGTGTAGTATTATATCATATACAAAACAATTATGGAAGATGAAAACCCTGCCTATCCGTCTTTTGGTTATAACAATATCTAATGACTGACATGCTTTTTAATTATAACTAATATACGGATTATGCTATAAGTTCTCAGGTCCAAAACTTAGTGGCAGCAATTCTTCTAAGAAGAAAATGGAATAATCCTCTTCTGATTTAGCAATAATTACTAGGAATTTTTTAGGATCAACAACTTCACGCATTACCTGGCGACAGGT
>JBASOB010000132.1:0-6338 GCA_049657865.1 Mobilitalea sp. | reverse complement strand
GGTCCAGTCAGAAGGATAGAAATCCCAAGGAATTCGGGGCTCCTTCGTAACTTCATCTATGACTGTTCCGGGAAATTCCTGTAACCAATCATAGACAACAGCCTCTCGATCTAAACGATCTAAAGTTACTTTTGCAGTAGCTTTGGCTCGACCGAGCGGAGAACTATAAAAGTCCCGTATGTTAAGCTTTGTTAGACGATCAGCTAACAATCCTGCCTCTCGAAATCCTTTATCAGTAAGATAGTCATTCTTATAATCTGGATCTCCGTGACGTACAAATATTAGTTTCATAATAGTAACCTTACCTTTCTCTGATTTCACACTAATTTTCCTGTTCTCTATAAGCCGATAACCTAAAAGTTTAAGAAAATTGTAAATCCATAGCCTAAATTTTATTTCAAATAAATCCGTGATGCTAATAATTCTATTTTAAATTTGAATTGTTTAGACTTGATATGAAATATATTACCATATTATATTTCATAAAACTATAAAAATCCAACATAGCCTAATATGATTTTTTTTCACGCGTTGGATGATGCTTTTCTTCACACTAAGAAGATGCTTTTCTTCACATTGGAAGATGCTTTTCTTTACACTGGAAAATATGTTCTTCAAATGTGGATAAAACTTTTACTTTAAATCAGAAAAGTTTTCTTTTTTATTGTTATGTATTTCTAAGTAAATTTCGTAAAACAGGTGTTATTTCTTACAAAAATGTGATAGAATATTTAATAGAATTTAAACTAGGGGTGAGATATCATACGTGAATAATGAAATGAATACTGCGACAGGCAAACAGAGTGTCAAAAGCAGTTCCGATAGAAGAAAACGTGTAAATCAGATTAAAACAGCAATTGTGATTTTAGTGATAGTGCTTATGCTACTTCCGACAATATGCTGTATTATTTTGGGCATACAGGTGAGTCGTCTGCAAAATCAGATGGATGATTTAGTCAGACTTCATAGTGAATATGGTCTGCTGCAAGAGGATACAGGGAATAGTAAATATGCATATGCCGCTGAAACTGAACATGTAAACGGTAGTAATTCTGTTACGGATATTATGAATGACGCTAGTCAGATTACTATTTCAGAAGATCAACTAAGTGCATCAGAAGAGCAGGTAAATACATCAGAAGACCAGATTGATTCAATTATTAACAATAAAAAGAATTGGAAGGATGCTACGGAGACTGAGAATCAAGAATCAGGGGAAGAGGATGCATCAGCTACAAAAAAGAATAGAGAGAAAGATGAAACTAAAAGCACAGAGAAGGGTCTTTATGCTGGTAAGAAAGTATATTTAACTTTTGATGACGGACCTAGTGTATATACCGATGATATTTTGGATATCCTTGAAGACTATGATGTGAAAGCAACGTTTTTTGTAGTTGGAAAAACAGATGATGAGTCAAAACATCTATATCAAAGAATTGTAGATGAGGGACATACCCTAGGTATGCATTCTTATTCTCATGTATATAGTAAAATTTATAATTCATTAGAAGATTTTGATTATGACTTTACAAAACTATGGAATTTGTTATATGATACTACTGGATACAAACCTACTATTTACCGTTTCCCGGGCGGAAGCGATAATTTGGTGAGTGCGAATGGGATGGAAGATTATATTCGTTATCTGAATGATCATTCGATTACCTATTTCGATTGGAATGTACTAAATGGAGACGCAACCGGAGTCGATTATACGGACAAGCAATTAATCAGCAATGTCCTAGACGGTATTACCGGGAAGAGAACTTCGATTGTCCTAATGCATGATTCCCAGAGTAAGAAGGCAACAGTGGATTCGCTGCCGGATTTAATAGAAACTCTGATAGCGGAGGATGCAGAGATTTTACCTTTAGATGAAAATGTTTCACCAATACAGATGATAGAAGCGAATACAATAAAATAATCAATGGATAGGGAGGTATTTCGTAATGGGGTTTTTTAAAGAGTTCAAAGATGATTTATCACAGGCTGTGAATGAGCTATTACCGGAAGATGAATTAGTTCTTGAGGAGGCAAAACTTGAATCAGAGCTGAAGGATGAGCCGGAACTTGAAGATCAGCTGGTCAATACTCTCGATATGGATGAAAGTGCTTTGGATGAAGCTGCAGATAATGAAAAAATGAAAGAATGGTTGGACGAATTCGCACAAAAGGAAGAGTCTGAGATGGATAATACGCGAGGCGCTTTTGATGAATTACAGAAAGAAGATTCGCTTGATTTAGAAGAAAACAAAGAGGATATAAGGGAAGATGAGGGTAATAACATGGACGACAATATTGATTTAGACTTACTGGATGTTTTAACTGCAGAAGAGGAAGCTGAGAAAGCAGAGAATAAAGAGAGTGCAGCACCAAGGTTAAGAGCTGCATCTAGCTTGACGGAGGATGCTGTTACCGTCATTACAAAAGGAACGACGATCAACGGAAGTATTTCCTCAGAAGGATCACTTGATATTATGGGTACCATTACAGGAGATATCGATTGTCTTGGTAAACTAACCATATCCGGTAAAGTGATTGGTAATTCCTCCGCTGCTGAAATTTATGTTAACTGCGATCGATTAGAAGGTAATGTAATCAGTGAAGGATCTGTTAAAATTGGACTTGGCACCGTTGTGATTGGTGATATCACCGGTACAGAAGGTGTAATTGCAGGCGCTGTCAAAGGCGAAGTAGATATCAATGGACCGATCGTAATTGATTCCACAGCAATCATCAAGGGTAACATTAAGGCGAAAGCGGTTCAGATTAATAATGGAGCAGTAATCGAAGGCTTCTGCTCACTTAGCTACTCCGATATCAATGTTGATAATATTTTTGAGTAAAACCATAAAGTTAATTAGAGCTTAGAATATTGGAAGTTTATATCCAATAAATTTCTGAGTTTCCAAATAAACATCACTAACATGCTTCCATTAGTTTACTCGAATACAATTAATCTATTCCTGTATTTGATTAGTTTAAGCTTAAGTTACTTTTTTTGCATGGAATAAAATATAAGTTAGGTATGGTAATATGCGCCAGTTTGTGGTAAATTGTTATAGACTTATTGCGAAATATAAGATTTACACATGGAGGCTGATAAAGTATGAAAGCATATGGAAGAGTATTATTAAAATTAAGTGGAGAAGCTTTAGCTGGAGATAATAAAACCGGATTTGATGAAGCAACCTGTATCGCTGCGGCTCAACAAGTTAAAAAACTAATAGATAGCGGTATTCAAGTAAGCGTAGTCATCGGCGGTGGTAATTTCTGGAGAGGGAAAAGCAGTGAAACGATAGATCGCACGAAAGCTGACCAGATTGGAATGCTTGCTACTGTTATGAACTGTATTTATGTATCTGAGATTTTCCGTTATGTAGGTATGAAAGCGGAGGTATTCACCCCGTTTGCTTGTGGAAATATGTCGGCACTATTTTCTAAGGATAGTGTTACTGCCTGTATGAAACAGGGTGGAGTAGCATTTTTGGCTGGTGGAATCGGACATCCTTACTTCTCTACCGATACAGCTACCGCACTGCGTGCAATTGAATTAGACAGCGATATTATACTGATGGCAAGAGCTATTGATGGTGTTTATGACAGTGATCCGAAAGTGAATCCAAATGCAAAGAAATTTGATGAAGTTTCCTTACAGGAAGTCATTGATAAGAAGCTTGGAATTGTTGATCTCACTGCGGCTGTGCTTTGTCTTGAAAATAAAATGCCAATTCTATTATTTGGATTAGCAGAAGAAAACAGTATCGTAAAAGCAGCACAGGGAACATCAAATGGAACAAGAATGACAGTGTAGTATTTGTATTTAAAATTATTAAATAAAATAAAAATTATCGGAGGGATTAAAATGGATGCACAATTAGAGCATTTCAGTATTAAAATGGATAAATCAGTGGGAACCCTAAGAGAAGAATATTCAAACATACGTGCAGGCAGAGCAAATCCTCATCTTTTAGATAAACTGAAGATAGATTATTATGGCCAGCCATCTGCAATTCAATCTGTGGCTAACATCTCAGTTCCTGAGGCAAGAGTAATCTTGATTCAGCCATGGGAAAGCAAATTAATCAAAGATATTGAGAAAGCAATCATCAATTCAGATATTGGATTAACACCAAATAATGATGGCAAGGTGATCCGTCTTGTATTTCCTGAGTTGACGGAAGATAGAAGAAAAGAAATCGTGAAGGATATTAAGAAAAAGGCGGAAGTTGCAAAAATTGCGATCCGTAATATCAGACGTGATGCCAATGAATTATTTAAAAAACAAAATAAGGCAAGTGAGATTTCTGAGGATGATTTTAAGGAATTAGAAGAAGAAGTACAGAATATCACAGATCGTTATATTCTTGAGATTGACAGAGTAATGGAAGATAAATCCAAGGAAATTCTTACCGTATAAACGATAATAATGAATTATAACAAATCGGGGGTGTACCAAAAGATATATTCATGACTTGAGAATAGAATTGTGAGTTCTCTTGTACAAGAGGAGTAAGCAGTTGAATTCGCTTGTCATGAGTATATTTCTTTTGAGACACCCTTGTTCCTATCTTGTAGAAGAAACGGGAGGAATTAGAATGGAAGATAATAAGCTTACGATCCCAAATCATGTTGCTATTATTTTAGATGGCAATGGACGTTGGGCAAAGCAAAGGAAAATGCCCAGAAATTATGGACATACCCAAGGAAGTAAGAATGTAGAGAAGATATGTAAAGTCGCATATGAGATGGGTATCAAATACCTGACCGTATATGCTTTTTCTACTGAAAATTGGAAACGCCCACAGGATGAAATAGATGCCTTAATGAAACTTCTTCAAACTTATATGGACACCAGTATTAAGACCAGTACTAAAAACAATATGAAAGTACGTGTAATCGGAGACAGATCCAAATTATCTGACAGAATTGTCAAAAGCATTGAGGAACTAGAGGAGTCATCGAAGAACAATACCGGATTGAATTTTCAGGTTGCAATTAATTATGGTAGCAGGGATGAGATTCTGCGAGCAGTCAAAGATCTGATGGCAGATGTAAGAATGAATAAAATTGATGTAGATGATATAGATGATAATGTTTTTGAACAATATTTAGATACCAAAGGAGTACCGGATCCGGATTTACTCATTCGGACCAGTGGTGAGCAGAGATTATCAAACTTCTTGCTATGGCAATTGGCATATACAGAATTCTATTTTGCAGACGTGTTGTGGCCGGATTTTTCTAAAGAAGATTTGTTAAAAGCAGTGGAATGTTATAGCAGCAGAAAAAGAAATTTTGGTGCAGTATCCCAATAGAGTTACACTTAGGAGGTAGATTATGTTTTGGACAAGATTCCGCAGCAGTGTTGTTCTGTTGGCGATTACAATTGCATTAGTAGTGTTAGGCAAAGAGCCATTGTTTGTCAGCTTACTTATTATCTCTTTGATCGGTATGATGGAGCTAAATCGGATTGTTAAAATGAACAAGTCATTTCCAGGAGTGATCAGTTATATTGCAGTATTCCTATATTATGTATTACTGTATTTTAAACTTCAGGAATATCAATTAATGCTCTTTATTCTCTATCTGATGGTTTTGATGTTTGCCTATGTATTCACATTTCCCAAATATAAATCAGAACAAATCGCAATGGTATTCATGGGGCTATTTTATGTAGGCATTATGCTGTCATATATTTATCAGGTACGTATGTTGAAAGATGGTTTTTTACTCGTATGGCTGATCTTTATTGGCGCATGGGGTTCTGATACCTGTGCTTACTGTGTGGGAGTTCTGATAGGTAAACATAAGATTATACCGAAGCTTAGTCCTAAAAAATCAATTGAAGGATCCATCGGCGGAGTAATTGGAGCTGCACTGCTTGGGCTTGGGTATGCTGCAATATTTAGAGATAGTATTCATGGAATGCAGAATCCTTTGCTCGCATTTACCATCATTGGAGCAGCATCGAGCGTGATTTCTCAAATCGGGGACTGGGCTGCATCAGCAATGAAACGCAATCATGAAATTAAAGACTATGGGAATCTAATTCCTGGACATGGCGGGATACTCGACCGATTTGACAGCATCTTATTTACGGCTCCGATCGTGTTTTATCTGGCTATTATGTTGTAATATATCGGTATTTTTAGAAATGTGTTGGCTACGACTCAACAGAGAATGAGCCTACTGTTTGGGATACTGAGGATTAGTACAGAATGAGCAGACTGTTTTGGATACAAAGGATTAATAGAGAATATAGTTTACAACCTATTTATTACGGAGGATCAAGATTATGAAGAAGATTATTATTTTGGGATCCACAGGGTCGATTG
>JBASOB010000131.1:0-1624 GCA_049657865.1 Mobilitalea sp. | reverse complement strand
TAACTAATTCGTCCGCTCCCCCATAAGAATAGGTTTTTGCCAAAGAAATGACATTCGCCGGTTTTTCTGTTTCTGCATTGATATAGGGAATGATTTTTTTGTTAGCCATTTGAATAAATACCTCCTGCAAAGTAACTTGATTTACTAAATTATATCATTATTGATCACATTATGTTCAAATAATTATTCTCAGATTTAATATTTTTTGTTTAGTATATTTAAGTTTAGTATTTTTAAGTTGAATATTTTTGAAATAATTATTATGAATTGATTATATAAATTATGATTATTTTTGAATAAAATCATTGCCATGTTTTTAGGGCATGACAATGATTATTAGAATTCTAATTATTCTTTTCAAACAAACCGACTGCTGCTTTTAAATCGATTCGGTTTTCATATAAAGCCTTACCTATAATAGCACCATAGACATTAATTTCTCCTAACATCTCAAGATCTTTCAAAGATGATACTCCGCCGGAAGCTATAATATTTAGTCCTGTAACATCGACCATTTCTTTTGTATGAGAAATATTTGGACCTTGAAGCATACCATCCTTAGAGATATCAGTATAAACGATAGTTTTAACACCCAGTTTTTTCATTTCCATCGCTAAGCTGACTGCCTGATAACTGCTGATCTTCTCCCAGCCTTCAATTGCAACCATACCATCTTTTGCATCGATTCCAATCACAATGCGGTCTGCACCAAAAGTAGCAATTGCTTCTTTGATAAAGGCCGGATCTTTTACTGCTTTGGTTCCTATGATTACCCTGGCAACTCCAAGGGAAAGCTTACTCTCAATATCTTTAATCGTTCTGATTCCACCACCGACCTGAACAGGAACACCAACTTCAGATACGATGGACTTAATTACCTCATCATTTACAGAATGTCCTACAAGCGCACCATCTAAATCTACAATATGGATATAGGAAGTACCTGCTGCTTCCCACTGTTTTGCTATCTTTAACGGTATATCAGAATAAACTAATACATCTTGAAAATTTCCCTGTCTTAATCTGACGCACTGTCCGTTTTTAATATCAATTGCTGGAAATAATATCATTATGCTCCAATTCCTTTCAATAAAGTAATCCTATTAGTCGATGGAACCCTTCGTGGATAAAACGCCCTGAATTCTGCTGTCATAACAGCTTGCTTCATCTAATGCCTTTGAAAAAGCTTTAAAGACTGCTTCTATAATATGGTGATTGTTCGTTCCGCTGATTTTCTTAATATGTAGATTCATACCGGCAGAATAAGAAATGGCATAAAAGAATTCTTTCACCATCTCTGTCTCCATATAACCGACTTTATCAGCGCTGAACTCAACGTCATAGGATAAATAAGGGCGGCCGGATAAATCAATTGCACATAGGACTAATGTTTCATCCATCGGAAGAAGAAAAGAACCATAACGCTTAATTCCTACCTTATCGCCAAGTGCACTCTTAATTGCCTGTCCGAGGACAATACCGGTATCTTCAATCGTATGATGAGAATCTACATACAAATCGCCCTTAACAGAAAGTTTTAGATCAAAAAATCCATGTCTCGTAAAGCTGTCCAGCATATGATTGAAAAATCCGATACCTGTTTCAATCTGTGCTTTTCCACTTC
>JBASOB010000130.1:0-6715 GCA_049657865.1 Mobilitalea sp. | reverse complement strand
GCTTTAACGTCAACATATTCCGGTTGAATACCTTCTTGTCCGCTAAGCAGTTCAACCGCTTCTAATAATGTAGCTACGCCGTATGTCTCTACTCCGTTCACGACCGCTCCTTCTCTTGCATTTTCTTTTGGAACGATGAACTTTTTAAAGCCCTGCTGTTTTGCCGAATTAACAATAGGCAGGACGCCATTCACTTTATTCACATTACCATTAAGGCTGAGTTCCCCGATGATGAGAACATCTTTCAGATTCTCTTCGGGTAGATGGCCGAACGCCACAAGAATCGCAATTGCTACCGGTAAATCGAAGGCGGTACCTTCTTTGCGAATATCTGCCGGAGACAGATTTACGGTAATTCGCTTTGCCGGAAGCTGGTAACCGGAATTTTTAAGGGCGATCCGTACTCTTTCCCGTGCTTCCTTAACTTCCGATCCGAGAAATCCCACCATATCAAATACAGGCAATCCATCACTTACATCGGCTTCGACCGAAACTATCATTCCCTCGATTCCATGAATTGCTGCACTATATGCTTTACTGAACATTGTTGCTCCTTTCACTGTCTCTCCGCAATGAAAGAATCATCTGCCTGTGAGTAGTATAGCAAACGGACTATGGTCAGACAAGATGCAGTCAAAATCTTTGTGCATCTTACCTGGAATTTCACAATGTTATTGTATATATTTTCTCCCCATCTTAACGCAGCAGATAGATTATAGCAGCAACACATAATTAGCACACAATTAGACTATGAACTATTTGCACCTTTCAACCCGTGAAATATTTGACTAAATATTTGACAAAAGCTATAATAAATACTACAATCATGATAATTATTACTAGGTTTTCATTTTAAACCAGTTAATAATATTTATATAATTTAAGGAGGATTATTCCCTATGAATAAAATAGAATTGAAACCAGGCATATATTTTGTCGGCGTAAACGATTGGAGTCTTCGTTGTTTTCACAGTTATTCTGTAAATAACGGCGCCACCTATAATGCTTACTTAATCGTTGACGAAAAAATCGCATTGATCGATACCGTAAAAGAAGACTTTGGACAAGAACTGATTGATAGAATTTCTGAAATCATTGATCCGGCAGATATTGATTATATCATTTCCAATCATGTTGAGATGGATCATTCCGGTGCACTTCCTGCACTTATAAAGCTTGCAACCAAAGCAGAAGTTATTACTTCCTCACCAAGCGGTTCCAAAGGCTTGAAAGCTCATTATGGCGATATTTTCAAATTGCGTGAAGTAAAAGCAGGGGACAGCATATCTCTCGGCAAAAGAACTCTGACCTTTGTTGGAACTCCGATGCTTCATTGGCCGGATAACATGGTTACCTATTGTCCCGAAGAGAAAATCTTATTCTCCAATGATGCTTTTGGACAACATTATCTATCCAATAAACATTTTGATGATGAAGTTGATTTCTCGCAGGTATTAAAAGAAGCGCAGCATTATTATGCGAATATCCTGATGCCTTTTGCTTCTCAGGCAAAGAAAGCGGTTGCTATCGTAGAGGGATTGGAACTTGATATGATTGCACCAAGTCATGGTACCATCTATAGAAGTCATGTTGCTGATATTTTAGCTGCTTATAAACGTTTTTCAGAGAGCGAAACCGAAGATACTGCTTTAATTCTCTTTGATACCATGTGGCATTCTACAGAAGCTATGGCACTCAGTATTGCAGAAGGTTTTGACAAACGAGGTACCAGGGTTCTTCTGTTTGACTTAAAAGAAACCCCTCTTTCTGATATTGCCTCAGAACTTCTGACAGCACGCTACTTAGTAATTGGATCTCCTACGCTGAATAATGGTATTCTTCCTAATGTAGGTGCTCTTCTTTCCTATCTAAAAGGTTTACAGCCTAAGAATAAAAAAGGATTTGCGTTTGGTTCGTATGGTTGGAGCGGACAAAGTGTTGGTATTATCAGCCAGGCAATGCAAGATTTCGGTATTGAATTAATGATGGAACCACTTAAAATCAACTAGGTTCCTTCTAAAGAACAATTAGCTGAGATTGAAGAAAAAGTAGCTACTCTTCCTGCCAAATAAGGCTGCGTTCTCTACGCGTTATCCAAATTACAGGAAATTTCGATAAATTTCTTGACCGTTCGATTAATTTTCAATATAATCATACTGTATCATTAAATAGTCAGAATGTTGTACTTACACATAAGACTGATTGACTGAACAGATTAGGAGGATTTTACTATGAAGTGCCCTTTTTGTAGTAAGGACAATACAAGAGTTATCGATTCCAGACCGTCCGATGAAAACAATTCAATTCGTAGAAGGCGTCAGTGTGACGAATGTCAAAGAAGATTTACTACGTATGAGAAGATCGAGACTATTCCACTTGTTGTTATTAAAAAAGATAATAACCGTGAACCATATGACCGTTCTAAAATCGAAGCCGGTGTATTTCGCTCTTGTCACAAAAGGCCAATTTCAGTTAGTCAGATTACAGCTCTCGTAGATGAAGTTGAGAACATTATCTTCAATCGTGAAGATAAAGAAATACCAACTCATGTAATTGGTGAAATTGTTATGGATAAATTAAAGGATTTAGATCCTGTTGCCTATGTAAGATTCGCATCTGTTTATCGCGAATTCAAAGATGTTAATACATTTATGGATGAATTAAAGAAAATATTAGATACTTGATTGAATTACCGCATCGGAATAACCGATGCGGTTTTTTTAGTAAATAAACAGGCTGAGTGAAATTATTAATTCCACTCAGCCTGTTTATTTATTTTTATAAAGAATTCTTATCATTATTCGATGAATTTTTATTCTTAATACCATACCAATAGGTATCTCTTAGATTTTCACCCAATTGCTAAGATAAATCTTTGGTTTAATAAGTGTCTCGCAGACTTCTTACCATCAATTTGTCAGATAGATCTTTGGCATCTTCTATCGGTGTCCCATGAATATCTGTCTTCATTAGCTCAATTGATTTCGGCTCATTTCCAGTAAGATAGAAATAATTGTCGCTAAAGATAGCATCGCTGTCCGCAAAATCCAATTCAACAAAAGCTGCAAAACGCTCTGATCTGAGAGTTATGACATATCTGTCTTCCTCTTCGGTTACTGTAAAAGTAAGTTTTGGCTGTTCTAAATTCAAATACTTGAAAGGAACAAAGATCTCTGCTTCCGTGCTTTGATATCCTTCTTCATCTGTAAATACTGCTTCCACATAGACTGCTTCTTCTATACCTTCAATCAGTTCTGTATAATCCTTCTCCCCAACCTTTACTGCCGTTAACGCAGGAACCGTCAGTTCATAAGTATCTTGATGAAGCACGGTAAAATCCATTCTCTTTAATGAGATTTCTACCTTGCACTTTTTGTCAGTCATTCTTTCATTTTGAATATGTGCTTCAATGACTTTCTCTGTTCTAGCTAAAGTTCCAGCGATAGGAGCAAAGAATTTCTTGGCCATATAATGAAGTGCTTTCCATCTTCCATAATAATCGATGCTTGCCCAAGATGCTACCGGCCAGCTGTCATTCAGCTGCCAATAAAGAGCTCCCATACAACGTCCGCGATTTCTTCTCCAATGTTCTACACCAAATTTGATAGCGATACCCTGTAGAATTTGCGTAACATATAAAAGATCCGTAAATTTATCCGGATAGAGGAAATTCTCCGATAAGTAATATAGCATTTTGCCGTTAGCAGCGCCATTCTTCTGATGACTTTCCATTACCTTGGAAAAAATATTACGATCTGCCTCCTCGGTATAGGAATTCACGGTTTTAATGGACGGGAAGGATTGGAATCCAAACTCTGAGCAGAAACGGAAGAAGTATTTACGATAATCCTCAAACGGTTTCTGTCCATGCCATACATCCCAGTAATGAGTGTCACCTCTGTTGTGATCATCCGGTTTATCTACGCAGCCACCAGAAGACGGGGAAGAAGGCCAGTAGAAGGTTCTATCATCCACCTCTTCCACCGCTCTAGGAAGTACATGTTCAAACTGCTTAATATAATCTGCTCTTAAATAAGCAGAGTGTGGTTGGAAATCCGGCCAATTATACCAAGCAGACTCAATCTCATTATTACCACACCACAAGCCAAGTGAAGCATGATGTCTGATTCTACGGACATTATCCTTCGCTTCCTCTATAATATTTTCTTCAAATTCTTTCGTCAAATCATACACATTACAAGCATACATCAAATCCTGCCATACGATGATTCCATACTGATCACATAATTCATAGAACGTATCGCTTGGATAGTAGCCACCACCCCAGACACGGAGACAGTTGTAGTTAGCCCTCACGCTTGAGTCTATGAGGTACTCAATTCTTTCCTTGGTGATATTCGAATAAACGGTATCCTCGGGAATATAATCTGCTCCTTTTGTAAATATCTTTACACCATTAATCTTAAATGCAAACTCCGTGCCCCACTGATCCTTATCCTGACTAATCGTAAGCGTGCGAAGCCCTATCGTGTATTCTTTGCTATCACTCGCCTGATCATTGTTTTTCATAACAACGCTTAAGTGATAGAGAGGTTGCTCCCCGTATCCGTTCGGCCACCACAACTCAGGTTGTTCTACAGCGATAGTATAGGTGTTCGTTCCTCGGCAAGCCGTTTCACAAGAAGAAGTAACCTCACCATTTGGAGCAATTAAAGTATATTCCAGAGAATAATTTCCTTTAGCGTTCAAATCAAGATCTGTAACGATTTCTAAGCTAACTCCGTCTTTCTTATGATGCTGCAGAATATCGACATCTTCGATTTTACCATCAGAATAACTGATCAATTCAATATCACGCCATATTCCTGCATCCGGAACTTGTGCGCCCCAATCCCATCCGAACATGCAATGTGCCTTTCTGATGTATTGATTGCCTCTCATCGCGCCGCTGGCAACATAGTTGATTTCCTTATTTTCGGCAGACACATAACTCTCGATATAGGTAATCGGTGCTCTAAAAATTATTCTAATCTGATTGGTCCCTGATTTTAATAGATTTTTGCTGTCCATTCTCCAGGTGCGATGCATATTATTCGTTTTTGCCAAAAGTACCTCATTAATATAAACCTCTGCTAACGTATCTAAGCCATAGCATATAAGATCTATCTTTTCATGTTGATAGAAATCTTCCATAAGACTAAAATCTCTCGTAAACTCATAATCTTTGCGAAATAATTCTCTGGCTTCATATTCATTCAGTCTCCAGAATGGATCCTCCGCCTTATGATTTGCTAATAGAGACGACATAACTGAGCCTGGGATTTTGGCGTCCATCCACTTACTTTCCGATATTTCTTTCATCTTCCAGATACCATTCAACGTTTGATGCAGCATAGTAAATTCTCCCTTATTCATATTTTCCGTCTTCGCTTATCATAAGTATTAGATAATCACTTGTTATCCTAGTTGTCCTGGATACTGATAAAAGGAATCCGTCACTAACCATAATCTTACTATTTAGAAGCTTAAATTTCCATTGTCTATTCTATTTATTTCATGTAGTTTATTATATGTTCGCATACTTTCAAGCAAGCTTGAAGTATGTTCACTACGCTCTTATTATATCATAATCCCATCTCGGCTCCAATCTAAAACTGTTTTTATTCATCGATTTTTATACATCAAGCTTTTCATGATTGATAGGGGTCTCTGTATTCCAATTATTAACTTGCTACTGTTTTTTCTCTCACTAATCGTATATAATATAGAAAATAGAATGATATGAAATAGAAATGAAATTATGGAGGATAAAGGTATGTTATTGGGAGCTTTAGAAGCTGGCGGAACAAAAATGGTATTAGCAATCGGAAATGAAAATGGAGAGATTTTTGAACAAGTATCAATTCCAACCGAGACACCGGAAATTACGATTCCAAAAATCATTGAATTTTTCAAAAAAAATTCGATTGATGCCTTAGGAATCGGTTCCTTCGGCCCAATCGACTTAAATAAATCCTCACATACCTATGGCTATATCACCTCCACTCCTAAACTAGCATGGAGAAATTATGATATCGTAGGTAATATTTCAAGTGCTCTGCAAGTTCCGATCGGCTTCGATACCGACGTGAATGCCTCTGCTCTTGGTGAGGCTTCCTTTGGCTGCATGAAAGATATTGCCTCCGGAATCTATATCACGATTGGAACAGGAGTTGGCGTTGGCGTATATCTAAACGGTGGTCTTTTACATGGTATGCTTCATCCCGAAGCTGGTCATGTTCTATTAAACAAACACCCCCTGGATTCCTTTGAAGGAGTATGTCCCTATCATCCTAATTGTTTAGAAGGACTAGCTTCCGGACCTGCAATTGAAAAACGCTGGGGTAAGAAAGCGTATGAACTAAAAGATCAACATGAGGTCTGGGAGCTAGAAGCTTACTATATCGCGGAAGGTCTGATTGATTACATCTTGACATTGGCTCCACACCGGATTGTAATAGGCGGCGGAGTTATGCATCAGGAGCAGTTATTCCCTCTCATTCGTACAAAAGTTCTTGAGTTACTGAACGGATACCTGCAGACCTCAGAATTATCAGATATTGACCACTATATCATACCAGCCTCACTTCAGGATAATCAAGGAATTATGGGTTGCTTAAAACTAGCTGCACTCGAATTATAAGGATACTTTTTGAAAAATAAATTTCTGTGCTACATTTAAATCCTATTGCTATTATTGTTCCCAGATCATGAA
>JBASOB010000129.1:0-6261 GCA_049657865.1 Mobilitalea sp. | reverse complement strand
GCAAAACTTCAGCAGAAGAAGCTTATGAACAGCTCATTTCCTGCGCATAGAGTAAAATTTATCCCAAACGTATACTTGCACTAGCGACCATAATATCGATGGCTGGATTTGCAGGATTGTTTGGTGGAAGTCTATTTGACGGAGTCGTGGCAGCAGTGAATGGAATATTTATAGTTATGATAGCAAGGCTTGCAGAAAACCGAATTAACAATACTTTTTTAGTAGATGTCGCAAAGAGCTTTGCAATTGCATTTATTACGATGATAAGTGTTCAGTGCATCAAAGATACTCATTCGGGAATTATTATTATTGGATCTATCATGCCATTGGTGCCAGGAATTCCAATTACGAATGCAATCAGGGATACCTTACAGGGGGATTATAATTCAGGAACAGCAAGAGCAGTGGAAGCTTTTGTGATTTCACTTGGAATAGCCTTAGGAGTAGGTATTGGAATGGGATTATTCAATCTGCTAGAAAGGATGCTGCTACAATGATCATACAAGTAATCAGTGCTTTTTTTGCTACCGCTGCCTTTGCAGTACTGTTCTTTTTACCTAAAAAATATATCATCCAAGCTGGTGTAACAGGAAGTATAGGATGGCTAATTTATTTGATACTGATGGAATTGACCTCGGACAAAGTATGGGCTACTTTTGCGGCAACCTTGATTATAGCGCTAACCTCCCATATCTTAGCACGCATTTATAAAACACCGGTTACCATGTTTTTAATACCGGGAGTAATTGCTCTCGTTCCAGGAGCCGGAATGTTTCAGATTGTACAAAGCATAATAGAGAATGAATTAGATAACACGGCATATTATTTTCTGCAGACATTACAGATGGCGGGTGCGATTGCACTTGGTATCTTTATCATTGACACCCTCTTCCGGAAGGTGAAAAAAGGCTAAACTCTTAATTTGTTGCGATATGCAGAAGGAGTTATTCCTACTATTCGTTTGAACTGCCTCATAAAATGCTCTTCATTCTCATAACCGCATAAAGCTGAAATTTCACGGATGGTACCACCTGTTGCCGCCAGGGAGATTTTAGCGTATTCGATTTTACAATTGATAACATCTGCGATGCAGCTTATTCCAAAAGTTTTCTTGTATAAACGTTGAAAATGAGAAGGGCTTAAGTTTACGAGCCCGGCCATCTTAGCAATTGACCATTTGTTATCTGGGTGACGGTAAATCTGCGACCGTAAATCTAAGAGAACATCGTAATAACCATATAGTACCGTATCAAGAGGTTTGTATGCAGCAAGTTCATTGATTTTTACGAATAGAAGTTTCAACATTAGATCAATGGATTCCTCTTTGTTCGCATTGTTTGATATATACTCCATGTTGATTTCTTTGAATATCTGAGTTACTTGCTTAGTAGAGGGAAGTGTCATTAACAGATCGAGAGGAAGTTTCCTGATGTCTCGTTCATTATCCACCTCGAAATGAATATAATCATTGGAATAATTACCTTGATATGCAGAATACATCTGAGGTGTATTAATATTGTAAATGATGACAGAATTTTTATCTGCAATCTGCTCCTTCCCATTAAGCATAAAAAGAGCAGGTGTTTTGATTAACAACAAAAGATAATCACCCGATCCATGAGGGCGCTTAATTGAAAAGTTATGACTGTGTGTATAATTAATTCCCATAGATTTAATTTTCATATTAATAACCATGCCTTTCTCTCTGCCTGCAAACTTTGGGCTGCAAGCACAAAGTTGCGTGTGAAAGAGTCATCTTTCACGCTAAATAACCATGCCTTTCTCTCTTCCTGCAAACTTTGGGCTGTAGGCACAAAGCTGTGTAGGAAGAATCTTCGTACTAGCCGCTTACATCCGGTTACTAGTCTCTATTTGCGTTCTATGCAAACGAGATTAGGTGAATGAGATATCTGTTTAAATATTTGAAAAGTACGATAGATCAGTCTGTAAACATCATATGTCATTGCAGAAGCAATTGTCAATATGCTAATGTGTAAGGATAGAAAAAGTCATTCAAAAATCACATGAGACTATGGTCTTACAAAGCGTGTAATACTTTAAGACTAAGAAATGAATTCCAAATGAAATTCATTCCCCATTTCTTTGGGTATCCTGTCTGAAAGTATGAAATATCATAGCAATTATTTTTAAGGAGGATTATTTTGAAAGCAAAATTGATAATTAACAAGAATTTTATAGTAGGAAAAGTAGATGAAAGAATTTATGGTTCATTTATAGAACATCTTGGGAGAGCAGTGTATAACGGAATCTATGAGCCAACACATCAGACTGCAGATGATCAAGGTTTTCGAACAGATGTAATCGATTTGGTAAAACAGCTGAATGTTCCAATTGTACGTTATCCTGGAGGCAATTTCGTATCGGGGTATAACTGGGAAGACGGCATAGGTGAAAAATCGAAACGTCCAAGCCGTGCTGAACTTGCATGGCATGTAATTGAGACAAATGAAGTTGGAATAGATGAATTTCAGGAATGGGCAAAACGAGCAGGTACTCAGGTGATGCAGGCTGTTAATCTTGGAACAAGAGGACCAGAGGAAGCACGCCAGTTATTAGAATACTGCAACTTCCCGAAGGGAACTCATTATAGTGATATGCGCCGGAAGAATGGATTTGAAGAACCTTTTAATATAAAAGTATGGTGTCTTGGCAATGAAATGGACGGTCCATGGCAGATATGCTCCAAAACAGCGGAAGAATATGGCCGCATTGCCTGTGAGACAGCAAAAATCATGAAGGATGTTGATCCTTCCATCGAATTAGTAGCATGTGGCAGTTCGGGTCTTAACATGCCGACTTTTGGTAAGTGGGAAGCAACCGTTTTAGAACATACTTACGATTATGTCGATTATATTTCTCTGCATAGTTATTACGGCAATCGTGATAATGATTCGGCAACTTTCTTAGCTAGTTCCCTTGATTTTGATAAATTTATTAAATCGGTAGTGTCCGTATGTGATTATGTAAAAGCAGTCAAGAGATCTGATAAGCAGATTAATCTTTCTTTTGATGAATGGAATGTATGGTACCATAGTAATGAGGCAGATGCTAAACTTGAAAAATGGCAGATAGCTCCTCATCAACTTGAAGATATCTACAATTTTGAAGATGCACTTGTAGTAGGTACCTTGCTTATTACCTTACTGAAGAACTGTGATCGCGTGAAAATGGCATGTCTTGCACAACTCGTGAATGTAATTGCACCTATCATGACGGAAAATAACGGTGTTGCATGGGCTCAGACTATATTCTATCCATTTATGCATGTCTCTAACTTCGGTAGAGGAACTGCATTAGCACCGGTTATGGATTGTGACACCTATTGCACAGATAAGATGAAAGATGTTCCTTATGTGGAATCCATTGCAGTTCTAAATGAAGAAAAGAATGAACTGATCGTATTTGCAGTAAATCGTTCTATGGAAGAATCCATCGATATGGCAATAGATTTAAGTGATTTTACAAATGCAAAATTATTAGAGCATATTGTAATGCAGAACAATGATTTAAAAGCAATCAATTCGGCAATAGAACCTAATAATATCATACCGAATAATAACGGAGTGACGATAGTTTCAGGTGAAACAGCAACAGCAACATTAAGCAATTTATCTTGGAACGTGATTCGATTCCAGATTTGATAGGATACGAGGAGTATAATTATTTCCCTTCTACTTAGGAAATGGGATGCTTTTCTGTGATATCTCAAATAAAACAGGAATTTCTTATAAAGAATTAGAAGAGGCTGAATTTTAGCTTCAAAAATACGCAGAAAAAGCTTGGAAGGAACGTTCTATATGTTCTTTGCAAGCTTTTTATAATCTTGCAAGCTTTTGTGAGAGTATACTAACAATGAAAGTCTGCAGATTGATTTATTAAATTTTTAATCGAATCCTAATCCTAATATCTTGTATTTTTTTACAGAAAGAGTATATTCTAGGTAGGGTATTGATTAAGGCTGATTTAGAGTATCGTCTTAAATAAAATCAATACAATATATACGGGAGGCAATATGGATTCATTAATTATTGGAGCAATTATAGTAGTAGCAATACTGGCTGGCCTTTATGTCTTGATTTTCTATATCTTGGGACTAAGAGTTATCTCATCAGATCAGGTTGCAGTAGTAGAGAAATGGTGGAGTGTAAAGGGATCGCTTAAGAATGCAATTATTGCATTAAATGGCGAGGCTGGATATGCACCGTTTGTATTACGTGGCGGTATTCATTTTAGATCAGCATTAATGTACAAAATTCACAAATATCCATTGATTACAATTCCACAGGGGCAGATTGCATACTTATTTGCACGTGACGGTATGCCATTGGCACCGACTCAGACGTTAGGCAAAATCATTCCGGAAGCAAATAATTTTCAGGATGTAACTGGATTCCTAAACAGCGGTGGTCAAAGAGGACCACAACGAGGCTTCTTAAGAGAAGGAACCTATGCAATCAATTTAGCACAATTTATCGTAATTACTCCAGGAGAGATTAAAGCCGTATTTAACAGTACGAAAAATGAAAGACTAGAACTGGTCAGTATGCAGAAAACTTTGCTTGAGAGAAATGCGTTCAACCCTGTAATCATAATGGGTAATAACAGCATGGATTCTAGTGATATGATGGGTATTGTTACAGTACATGATGGACTTTCTTTGCAGGCAGGAGAAATCATTGCTCCTTATGTCGGAGAAGAACATGGAAGTTTTCAGGATCCGGAGAAATTCTTAGAGCTTGGCGGCAGACGTGGTAAGCAGCTTCAAGTACTGACAGATGGTACTTATTTTATTAATCGTTTATTCGCGACAGTAGAATATCGACCAAAGACAGTAGTACCGATAGGTTTTGTCGGCGTAGTGGTATCCTTTTTCGGTCCGGAAGGCATCGATACCACCGGCAGTGAATATAAGCACGGCGAGCTAGTAGAACAAGGGTGTAAAGGTGTACTTGAGAAACCTTTAATGGCAGGAAAATATGCATTTAATACCGATGCTGGTAAAGTGGTATTAGTTCCGACTACCAATATTATTTTAAAGTGGAATAAATTAGAAGTTGGTGCTCACAAATATGATGAGCATCTGTCTGAAATTGATATCATAACAAAAGATGCTTTTGAACCTTCTTTGCCACTATCTGTCGTTATGCATATCGACTACAAACAGGCACCTTGGGTAGTTCAACGGTTTGGTGATATTAATATGCTGGTTAACCAATCCCTTGATCCTCTGGTAAGTGCATATTTTAAAGATGTTGCTCAGACAAAAACCTTAATTGAATTGATTCAGGAACGTAGTGAAATTCGTGAACGTGCATTAGGTGAAATGAAATTGAAATTCCAAAAATATAACCTGCAGTTAGAAGAAGTACTAATTGGAACACCGAAGTCACCGGTTGAAGATATTCAAATTGAGAACATCTTAAAACAGTTAAGGGAAAGACAAATTGCAGAAGAAAAGAAAGTGACCTACCAGAAACAGCAATCGGCAGCAGAGAGCGAAAAATCACTGCGTGAAGCGGAAGCAATTGCAGAACAGCAAAGTTTCCTTACGAATTCAAAGATTCAGATTGAAATTGAAAGGAATAGCGGAGCAGCACTTGCAAGCAAGGCAGAGCAGGAAGCATTCCAAATTGTAGCATTAGCAAAAGCAAATAATGCTAAGATTACATTAGAAGGTGAAGCGGAAGCATCGAAAGAAACAAATGTCGGTTTAGCTAAGGCTCGTGCAATTGATGCACAGGTTAAGGCATATGGCGGAGCTCGTTTCCGTGTAATTCAGGAAGTTACCGAAAAATTGTCCGATGCAATCAAGAATTCTAAAGTAGATATCGTGCCGAAGACCGTAGTTAATATGGGTGGCAATGATAAGGACAATAACAGCGGAACAAATACGGTTATGGATACTTTGCTTAAGTTTATTACGTTAGATAAATTAGGTGTTTCTTTGGATAATGTGAATGATTTGGTTGATAATAAAACAATTACCACCAATGCCGCAAAAACCACAAACATTGAACCTGTAATTGAGAAGAATGAGATAAAATAGAGTGAAGAAAGAGCATCTTCACTCGGAAGAGCTACGAAACTCGCACAGAGGTGCTCCTTCCTTGTTCTTCCAGGTTTTGAGATGCTAAAGAACAGCATCATTTAACTTAGAGAGAAGAAAGAGCATCTTCCAGCTTTAAAAATAGAGTAGGTTGTGAATTCACAACCTACTCTATTTTTAAAGCTGGAAGATGC
>JBASOB010000128.1:0-2627 GCA_049657865.1 Mobilitalea sp. | reverse complement strand
GGAGGGATTTAATGAATTCGGACTTCTTTGAAGATATACTAAGCGTCTTCATTGCAATACTCATCATATTTTTATTTCCCCTTCTATATTTCACCCAGAAACAGGACAGCTTAATTCAGACGATGGTTAGTATCAAGACAGAGAAGCTGCTGGATGAGGTTACCGGAAAAGGGTACCTCACAAAAGAAAGGTATGATGAATTTCTACGAGACTTATCAAGTACAGGACTAATGTATGAGATTGCGTTAGAACATGAACAGAAGTCCTATGAGCCGGAATACCGTTTCCGTACAGCGGAGGAAATCATTGAAGGACAGAACAGTGCTTATGCAGGAAAGAACACCTATACCTATAATGAAGTTACTTCTAAGATACCTGTCGTGGTAGATCCTATTGACAACAGTGGATTGACAATGAATACGGAAACAAATGCAAGTATTCTTGCAGCATCATTAAAAACTTCCAATCCAGGGCATATACATACTGAGGAATGTTTTGCGGGACACATCCATAAAGGCAGTAAGGTCTGTACTGCTTCACATCAGCATACCTCTAACTGCCGTCAGTATTTATTCCGGTGTAATTATAAAGTTAATTGTTATTCTTGTGGAAGCAATTACATCTGGACGGCAGCAGTCTATTATTGGGATGATACTGCTAAGAGGGCAGTATATGCATACTCAGATACTAATGGGATCAATCGTTGTATTAACTGTGGATATAGTTATCCAAATGCAGTCCAAAAGAATGAATATGCCTATAGCTGTGGCTATAATATCGACTTAGATGGAGATGGATACTTTGATCCTGCTGGTGTGAGTACGCCACAGATCTATACCTCCTCAGGACCTTTATCAAGCGAGAAGAAGGATTATTCATCAGGTTGTTATGCTTATCACCAGCATCTGGATTTTAGTAGTACTGAAGCAATGGGATCTAGCCCTTATTATGGAAGCTTTTTCATTTCTCCCGGTTCCGCATATTATAATCTGTATGGAAAAGGTATTCAAAGTTTCTGTACGATTCCAGAGTATTATACGATTAAAAATCAATCCTGCTATACAGACTATTATGTATCACTTACCTTTAAAGCAGTATATTCTGGCGGGACAGTAACAATGTATTTCAGCAGTGGATCCAATGTGATGGGTTCCTGTCCTCCCTTGTCCTGGTCAGAATTTTATGACTTGGCATCAAGTGAATCTAAGCTAGCCTCCTTCCTTTGGAAATATTTCGGATCTGATTATGGTAAAATGGATAATTCTATCAGTGCTTTATCTGGCAGTATCAGTGTTTGCGATAATATCCATCCGAACCGTTGGGTGACGACCTGTGGATTAATTGAAGATGCTACGGTCATATGCGAGAGAAAAGTAGTCAGTATGGTACCTACTAAAATCATCCAAGCGGTATATGTAAACGAAGCACTTATTACAACGGCAGTCGTTACCTATCAAAATGGTTCAAGTGAAACTGTTATATGCAACACATCATTTTCGACTTCTGTACCAGTTAAAAACCAGCCGGTAACAATAAACTATACAGACATTACAGGGAAGACGATAATCAGTACGTTAACTGTCACGGTGGTTCCAAGAACAATGACATGTACCAATGGGCATATCTATAACCTGAACAATGATGGTACTGACCCAGGATGTTTATACTGCAAAAGCTATGTACGTACGCTCTCCATCGAGTATCCACTTTCGGGAAACATTACGATATACAGAGGGACAACGCTTACCGATAATGATGTTACTATCCGAGCTATTTATATGGACGGGCATATCGAGTTTCTGACCTCAGAGTATGTGGATAATCTTGATAAATTCTATGTGGGAACTCAGACGGTAACAATCAGTTACAAGGGAAAGTACCTCAGTCTTACAGTCAATACCAGAAGAAATATGATGCTCTGTTCCATCTGTAGAAGGTATTATGAACTATATCCTGATGATAGCGATCCTGGTTGCCCATACTGTGCAGCAAGAACCCCGATATTCACAGGAAATGTATTGGAATACAACAGTAAAACATATGCGAAAGAAATATTGAAAGAATTATACGAAGGAAGTGGAATCTATTATTTTGCATTGAATGATCATTTGTCAATAAAAATTGAAAGCAGCAAGGGTAGCTTCGGCTCCAGACTGGTATCTTTTCTGTTCAAGGGATTTAATGAAAAAAACATCCATATTACTGATGGAAGATATATTCGAGAAGATGGAAGTGAAGAGTAAGAGTGATAGGCAGATAGGAGAAGGCTCTGTTTGAAAGCAATAGACAAAAGGACTGAGAATAAGTTGATGGCAGGGTTTTGTTTGAAAGCAATAGATAAAAGGACTGAGAATAAGTTGATGGCAGGGTTTTGTTTGAAAGCAATAGATAAAAAGACGGGAATAAGTTGATGGCAGGGTTTTGTTTGAAAGCAATAGACAAAAGGGCGGAGAATAAGTTGATGGCAGAATTTTGTTTGAAAGCGATAGACAAAAGAAAGTGGAATAAGTAGACGGCAAGGTTATGTTTGAAAGTAAGAGTCTTAACTTCCCGAAAAAATTAACTCTCTATCCTATTTTCATTCTTTATTTTCATGTTTTTCACCCATATAGGCAAGGATTTCATCC
>JBASOB010000127.1:0-3165 GCA_049657865.1 Mobilitalea sp. | reverse complement strand
GGGTCAATCTAAAAACTTGTGGGATTAGTTAAAATAACAATTGAATAAAGAAGTGGACCTTCGCTACAAGTGAGATGCATCTTGCCTGATGTAACAACTCAAATTATGGAGGGTCCACAAATGAATTATATACAAACTGAAGCTGATGGGCAAATGAAATTTTCAACAGAAAGATCTAAGTTTCTTATGATTCCTTCGTTCCTTGAAGGATTTAATAACTCTAGTACATCAGTTGAGACATCAAAGTCAGGTCGAACCGTATATTGCTTTAGAGGAACTCTAGATGATACCATTGATCGCACCTGCCCCGAATGTGCAAGAAGAATGCATATTAATAATCATTTAAATGTACATCTTCGTCACCTGTGCTTTGGGAGTACTCTTACAGTCGTTAAATGCACTAAACTTCAATTGCGCTGCCCTAGCTGTGGATTAACACAGATTCAAGGTGTTCCGTTTAAGGCTGATCATCATCGGATTACCAAGGAGCTCTTCACTTATACTCGAGATCTTTTAGGTCATGGTACCTATACCAACAGAGAGGTATCTGAGATATCGGGTTTGGATGAGAACACAGTTAAAACCATTGATAAGCAACGTCTCCAGGAGAAGTATATCATCAATGGACAGACCCTAATTAAGCCCGAAGAGTACGCTCGTTATCTTGGGATTGATGAATTCAAGCTACATAACGGTCATAGGTATGCCACCCATATTATTGATATGAGAACTGGTCACATTTTATGGATCTCTCATGGCAAGAAGAAGCAGGTTGTGTATGACTTTATTAATCATGTTGGACTAGATTGGATGGACCATGTTGAGGCGATCGCCTGTGACATGAACTCAGACTTTCAAGAAGCTTTTGAGGCAAAGTGTCCTCATATCCAGCCTGTATTCGACTATTTCCATATCGTAAAGAACTTCAATGATAAAGTCGTTAGTCAAATTCGTATAGAAGAACAAAAGCGACTTGCAAGCGAAGGAAACACAGCAGCTGCCACGGCGCTGAAGCGTACAAAGTATATACTAACTTCGTCCAGAGCTACATTGGAGCGCAAAGACTTGGAAGCACAAGAGGGTAAAGTCCTATCCAGAGCCAGCAATCTCTTCAATAAGGAGGAAGTCACCCGTAAGGTAGGATATGTTGCCAAGTATAATGAACTTCTCCAAGAGAACAAGCTCCTATTTACAATAGACCTTATTAAAGAAAAACTAACGGAAGCCTATCGAGTTAATAGCGAGCCTGTGATGGCAAGTATTATTAGTGATGTTATGGATCTTTGTAAAGCAACAGGTAATAAGCATTTTAATTGGTTTAGGCGTCTACTCGATAAGCATTTCGAGGGCATTATAGCGCATGCAACATTTAGACTGTCGGCAGGTAAGATAGAAGGTATCAATAATAAAATCAAAACCCTAAGGAGACAGGGATATGGGTATCCAGATGATGAGTATTTCTTCTTAAAGTTATTCGATATCAGTAGGAAGAGTTACGTACGAAATATTCCATCCCACAAGATTTTAGAGTGAACCTTTTTATAGGACTGTTGGGTCAAGAATGTTGAATTCTAGTCGCAAGCATTGCGTAATGGCAATAAAAAACGAAGAAGAAATATTGATTAAAGATGGACAATATTTGAAAAATGTCTTCAGTAGTTGGAAAGATCAGTTTGAAAAAAATGATACCATACTAATTGCTTCCATACCCTTTATCCGTAATATCGTAGAGTATATTGATTCTGAAAAATCTTCGCATTATGTTCTTCTAACAAAGTTATTGCATATGATTTACTACTCTGATGGTAAAACAACGAAAGAAATAACTTTAGAAGATCTTGAGAAAGTAATTAATGATGTTTGGAAAACAA
Source organism: Mobilitalea sp. (assembly GCA_049657865.1). GTDB lineage: Bacteria > Bacillota > Clostridia > Lachnospirales > Lachnospiraceae > Mobilitalea. Next base: position 1,294 of record JBASOB010000127.1, on the reverse strand, counting down.
ATAAAAATATATCAATAAGTAGGGCAGATAAAACTGTATATGATCTTATTATAGAGACGGCAAATGAAATATCTACTAATTCCGAAGTCGATGAGATAAATTTAGAAAATAAAATTGTTCTTTCTATGGCCATTAGGTTTATTGCTGAAGAATTTATGATTCGTCAAATAATCGATGACTGTGGAACAGATGATGAAATTAAAAAAATTGGATCTACTCAAACTGCAAAATTACTTTCACTTTATAAAAAGTGCCATGGAACAAATAAAGATATACTGCCCACTTTAGAGGAAGTTAGTTTAATGACAGCTGAAAATATCCACCTAAATTCTTTTATGTACGAACCACTTATAGATATTTCTATTTTACAATTAAAAAAATTGTATTGTGTGTTATCGAGTCAACCAGTTTCTGTTAGCGTTCCTTGATTACTTTATTAACGAGCCCTTGAGAAAATAAATGATCGACGTTTGATTGGACCGTAAGAGCATCCTTCATGATGCTGTTTTGCTTTGAATAATCTTTTAGTTTTGCTCTTTTTGTATTATTACATGCGTTAAATTCCAATTGAAGTTCACGGAGGGCGGGAATTTTTTTTGAGGAGATTGAGTCAAATGCTCGCTTTGCAGATTGATGAAGCAATATGTCTTCTAAGTTTGACTCATAGAATTTTGCTGAATATCCGGATTGTCGATATGCCGTAAATACATCCTTTGTTTTCGCATAATTGATGATATGTTTCTTCAACTCCGTGATTTCAGCCATCCGTTTTTCAATTTGCTTAATCTGCTGTGACAGCTCGTGATAACGATCCGTCGCGGCTTTTGTTTTATCAACCAAGGTTTCATAGTCGGTAATGTTGTTTTCCGTCAGAAAATTAATGGTTTGGGCCATCTGCTTCAGGTTGAAAACCTTCGCCCAGCGCTCGTAACCAGGACCTTTATCAGCTTGAAGTTTGGCCTGGATATCCACCAGAAGATTAATCTTGTCTGGATTTTTTCGATAAGGTCTTTTGACTTTTGGAGTGTGGAAGGTCTTTCCGAGTATCACGGACCTCAACTCGTCTTCAGAATATCCTGCGCCCAAAGATTTCAATCTCGTGAACTTTTGCTGGCCACTGGCCCTAAAAGAAATATGCTGCCCCTGCTTGACTTCATATCCGGCATCTTTCATCAGCCTAAGGAACGCATCAAAATCTTCTGGTTTTTGCGCCATAACGGCATCGATGGTTTGCCTTAACTTTTCCTGCCAGGATAAAGGCTTTTTATCACCCAGCCATTTACCATAATCAGAT
>JBASOB010000126.1:0-25583 GCA_049657865.1 Mobilitalea sp. | reverse complement strand
TTACTGATGGATGTTCGATTTTAGTCGTAATGATATGATTACCACTGCGTTTATTGGCAAGCACGGTACCGATCAGTGCCAAATTATTGGATTCAGTTCCACCGGAAGTAAATATGATTTCCTTTGGTTCTACCTTCAAGCTGTTAGCAATGATAACCGCAGCCTCTTTTATATGATTTTCAGCCTTTACTCCCAAGATATGCATCGAAGAAGGGTTACCAAAATCTTCACATAACACTTGCATCAATTTATTTTTGACGCCTTCTGTGACTTTGGTTGTTGCTGAGTTATCTAAATATACTTCCATGATTATTACCTTTCCAAACGAAAGTGATTTATGCCTAGTATAACACAAATACTGCATTCCATAACTAATTTTATGAAGTTATATAACTACTCGGTTACCGTACTATCCGTAACTGTGCTAGTCGTGTTGTCAAGCTCCGTTCCGGTTGTACTGTTTGCCGTAGTTCCGGTCGTACTGCTTGTGATTGGTGCGCCAAAGATGAAATCCTGTAATATCGTAATATTAGATGGCAGGTCTGGTATAACAACTGACATACCACGTACCTTGATATTATCGGTAAAGGTACCATCTGCAGGAATTCTAAGTTGTTCCATCTCCATGGTTCCCATTTCAATGAAAGAATTTAATAACACTTCAAAATTGTCACTATCAATATCTGTCGTAATCATAGGCAGAATCTCTAATAAAGTAGCTGCCAGTTCAACTTTACTCTTTGTCTTATACTTATCAAATATCGCATTCAATACAATACGATGTCTGTCAGTTCTTCCATAATCATTATTATTACCTGTAATAGTTGCTGTTTTTCTTACTCGGCAATAGCCCATTACTTGATTACCATTTAACAGCTGTGTACCCTCGACTAAGTTTCTGTATTCCGGATTAGAGATATAATTGGTTTTATTTAAGTAGGCTGCTTCACCTGAAGTTAAGGTCAGTTCTAAGCCGCCAAGACTATCAATGATTTTTTCAAATTCTTCAAAATTAACTAAAGCACAACCGTCTAATTGAATGTCAAAATTCATAGCGATTGTCTCATACAGAAGATCAACTCCGCCTTTTTCATATGCCGAATTCAACTTATTATCCTGATATCCAGGAATCTGTAAATAGGTATCTCTCATAAGGGAAGTAAGTTTTATCGTTTTGTTGTTGGTATTCAGCGTTGCTATGATTATAACATCGGTACGTCCTCTGCCTTCACCAGATCCAATCGCTTCTTCGCCGAGCAGAAGAATGTTATAGACTCCTTCTTCCTGTCTCCCCTCACCGGGGTGTTCCGGCCATATAATCTGGCTTGCATCGACTTCAACAGCCTCTGAGCTTAAATCTTCTGCATCTACATAATCAGAATCCGCTGTCTTTACTACATCTTTATCAAAGAAACCTGTCCATGCTGACCAAATAAAACTACTTGCATCAACGCCAATCCCCATCAATATTCTGTTCCCTGGTTTCGTACCTCCAAGTAAAAATCCAAACCCTATGATACATAATAATGCTAGTACAAGTCCGCCTTTTATTTTGAAAATCTTGCGTTTTTTGGCATTCAGTTGTTTTTCAACTCCAATTGTGTCCATCTGATCAGATATCTGTTTGGCAAGATCAGCATTGATATCAACTAATGTATCCGTGATATCATCATCTGCCCTAACCTGGTCTGCGGTCGGGACAGAATTCATACCCTCATGCTGGAGATTAAATTCACTTGCAGTATTTTCTTCATATTCTTGATCTACTGCCTGGCTTCTCTCATCATTAACACCTGCAGAACTAGAATCTATGATATTAGTATTATCAGTCTCTTCACTGACAATCTCTGATTTCTCATTCGCGCTGCTCAGTTCTTCGACCTTTTTTTCTACATTGATGCCCTCATTAATTATGGCATTTTTTGCTTCCTCATCTGAACTATTCAATGCTTTCTCGATATTATCATTGAAGTTTCTGCTGAACTCTGGACCAAAATCAAATTCAAATGTTGAATTGTCGTTGTCGTTACCCATCTTTTAATCTCCTAATAAATGCTTTCTATAGAAAGCTGGTTACAATATACTAAGTATTATCATGTAAATGTGTCATATGAATGTCATATTTACCTAATATTTTCCTTTATTATCTTTTCAAGGAATTGATATACACGGATTGTGGAAGGAATATTAAGCTTCTCCTCTACTGTATGAACGTCCTGCATATCCGGTCCAATCGAAACCATATCAAGTTCCGGTCTCTTTTCTGAAATCACTCCACATTCGAGTCCGGCATGAATCGCTTCTACCTTCATTTCTTTTCCATAAAGATCTTTATATATTTTCTGAAAATGTTCTCTTAACGCAGATTCTTTCTTATACTCCCAAGCAGGATAATCAAATCCGAGGATATACTCACCGCCTAAAAAGGTTACTGCATATTCAAGACAATCGCTCATATATTTTTTGTAACTTCTTACAGAGCTTCGAACCGCATTACAAAAACTAGCTTTCTCTTCTTCCATACTAAAAATTCCAAGATTAAGAGAACTTTCTACAAGTCCTTCAATGTTAGAACTCATTACCTGAATCCCACAAGGCATCTGCACAAGTAAAAACAACATTTTTTCAAAAGAAACCGGATGTACCACATTGTAGGTATCATCCCCAAGGTCTTCTATCGTATAATTAAAATTGGGTTCGCTGGCAGCTAACTCAACTCGGTATTTCTCCATAAGTGAAGTGATATTCGTTTTGATATGGCTATATTCTTCTACTAATTCACTGTCATCCGCGCCTTCGATAAACAGTTCCGCACTCGCATCTCTTGGAATTACATTATCCTTAAATCCACCCTGTAGATCAATCAAGCCATAGGTGCTTGTCTCCTTAAGTTCAAAGAGCAGACGTCCCATAAGTTTTGTTGCATTGGTTCTATTCTTATTGATATCACTTCCGGAATGACCGCCGAAAAGTCCGCCGATGCTGACTTTCACTTTTTTACCGGACCCTGACACTCTTTTTAATGGAAGAACGCTGGTTCCTCTAAGTCCCCCAGCACAGCTGCTGAGAAGATGACCTTCTTCCTCAGAATCAATATTAATTAGATATTTACCTTGAAGCATGGAGATGTCCACTACTTTTGCTCCTACCAGTCCTACTTCTTCATCTGTAGTGATAATTGCTTCCAGTCTTGGGTGTTCCAGTGTTTCATCTGAAAATAGGGAAAGGATATATGCAACTGCAATCCCGTTGTCCGCACCTAAGGTAGTTCCATCAGCGTGAAGGTAATCTCCTTCTACTACTAATTTGATACCATCTTTTAAGAAATCATGATTTGATCCTTTTACTTTTTCACATACCATATCCATATGACCTTGCAGGATAATCGCAGGTTCCTTCTCATATCCAGCACTTGCTTCTTTTATCATCACCACATTATTTGCTTCGTCCTGGCTATATTCCAGTTTATGTGCCTCAGCAAATTTTACCAGGTAATCGCTGATTGCCTTTTCATTGCCTGATCCTCTTGGTATCTGAGATATCTCTCCAAAATATTTAAATATCTCTTTATAGTCATTCTCTACTAACTTATCCATCATTTTTATGTCCCTTTCTATTCTTCTTTATTCTTTCATAAATAACCGTCGAAAGAACCGAGAACCAAATATTTCCACGAATAATTATAATTAATTATTAGACGAGGAACAGCATGGCTCGGTTCAGTTTATTTTTATATCAGACAATATTTAATTTATTTCTTATAATGTCCTACATTTTTCATGCTAATTTCAATGCTGCTCTATCTCGTTCAGCTCAAATAGTGATTAGAATTTCTTTTACCTAAATTATCATAATGCGGCTTCATGTCATCTCCGTACTTGGAAGAACTAGATTAATTCTTAAAGCTATGAATCGGAGCCGGAATTCTTCCACCTCTGTTGATGAAATTATCGCAACTGAAATTATTAACTTTCATTACCGGAGCATATCCTAGTAATCCACCAAATACTACTCTGTCACCGACTTTTTTGCCGATAACCGGAATCAGACGAACTGCAGTGGTCTTCTGATTAATCATACCGATTGCCATCTCATCTGCAATGATACCGGATATCGTAGTTGCTTTCGTATCTCCTGGAATTGCGATCATGTCAAGACCGACCGAACATACACAAGTCATTGCTTCTAATTTTTCTATGGTAAGGGCTCCGGCTTCTACCGCATTAATCATTCCCTGATCTTCGCTGACCGGTATAAATGCGCCGCTCAAACCGCCAACATAGGAAGATGCCATAACGCCGCCCTTTTTAACCTGATCATTCAACAAAGCCAAAGCTGCTGTCGTTCCTGGTGCACCTACATACTCAAGTCCGATTTCCTCAAGAATCTCAGCTACGCTGTCTCCTATTGCAGGTGTCGGAGCAAGAGATAAATCAATAATACCAAAAGGAATATCCATTAATCTGGAGGCTTCCTGAGCTACTAGCTGTCCAACACGCGTTATCTTAAAGGCAGTCTTTTTAATTGTCTCACAAAGAACTTCAAAATTCTCACCGCGAACGGATTCCAATGCTTTCTTCACTACTCCAGGACCACTGACACCTACGTTAATAACTGCATCACCTTCTGTCACGCCATGGAACGCTCCAGCCATAAAAGGATTATCATCCGGTGCATTACAGAATATTACTAATTTGGCACAGCCGATGGAATCACGGTCTTTCGTTAATTCTGCGGTTTCTTTAATGATTTCACCTAATAACTTCACTGCATTCATATCAATACCGGTTTTTGTGGAACCAACATTTACTGAGCTGCAGACTCTTTCCGTCTGGCTTAATGCCATCGGGATTGATTTGATTAAAAGTTCATCGCTTTTCGTCATTGCTTTCGAAACTAGTGCAGAATAGCCACCGAGGAAATTAACTCCAACGGTAGTTGCCGCTCGGTCTAAGGTTTTAGCAACTGTCACATAATCTTCTATCGTTTTACAGGCGGCAGCGCCAACTAGGGAAATCGGTGTAATAGAAATTCTCTTATTTACTATAGGAATACCGTATTCTCTCTGGATTTTATCGCCGACAGCAACTAGATCTTTCGCGACACGGGTAATTTTCTCATATATTTTACGATTTAATGCCTCAAGATCAGGATCAGCACAATCTAGCAGACTAATTCCAAGAGTGATTGTTCTGACATCCAGATTCTCCTGCTGAATCATCTTATTAGTTTCTAAGACTTCATTTATATTTATCATGATAATAACCATGCCTTTCTCTCTGCTTGCAAACTTAAGGCTGCAGGCACAAATTTGCGTGTGAAGATTCTTTCTTCACACTATCCTCAATTGGTGATTAAAGTGCAAACTTCCTATATTCTATGCATTTTATCGAATATATCTTCCCTCTGAGTCTTAATAGTAACTCCGATTTCTGAACCGATCTGCTCTAATTCCTCAGAAACTATCTCGAAATCTTTAGGAGCATCTGATAAGTCGACGATCATCATCATATTAAAAAATCCCTGAACGATTGTCTGGGATATATCCAGTATATTTATACTGTTATTTGCAAGGTAGGTGCAAACTTTTGCGATAATTCCAACGGTGTCCTTACCTACTACAGTTATTACTGTTCTTTTCATAAAATCCTCCTTATAATAAAGCCATTTCGGAAGGTTTCTCCCGATGGGCTACGCTCACATCCTGTGCCGAAAAACTGCTGCCACGTTGTGACAATTCACAGCATACGGTTTCATATGCTAATTCTTCATAATTATTTTCCTTGCTTAGATGGGCAAGGAAGATATGCTGCAGTCTTGGATTAATTAATTTATGTATTAAATCTGCTGAAGTTTCATTGGATAAATGTCCTCTATCCCCTAAAATACGTTGTTTAAGATAATATGGATAGCTTCCAACCATAAGCATATTCACATCATGATTTGCTTCAATATAAAGAAGTTCGGAATCTATCAGCTTGGAGACGATATACTCGTCATATTTGCCTAAATCTGTTGCAATTCCTATCTTATGCCCCTCCGAATGTAGAGTATAGCACACAGGATCTGAAGCATCATGTGAAGTAGAAAATGGTTCTATATGAATGTCATTTATTTGAAATGCTTCATCGGGCTTTATAAAATGAAAAAGCTCTTCGGGAATCTCTCCGAGGCTTTTTATCTGCTGAATTGATCTTGCTGTCTGATAAGTCGCATAAATCGGTACATGATACTTACGTGCTAGTACTCCGAGACCTGATACATGGTCGGAATGCTCGTGAGTTATCAATATCCCCTGTATTGTATCCGGCATAATATCAATCCCATTCAGCCCACTCACGATTCGTTTTGTGCTGATTCCGGCATCTACCAACAAATTGGTAGTATTACTGCCGACATAGACGCAGTTGCCACTGCTGCCGCTTGCAATACTGCATAATTTCATGTTAATCCCTATGCCTTTCTATCTGGATGCAAACCTTGAGCTGCAAGCACAAAGTTGTACGTAAAGATGTTCTTTCTTCGCACGATTCATCCTATTCTATATTTTATTTCACATTATATTCTAACTGAGTATCCCTCATTTCACACATTTTGTCAAGGAATTTTGAAGTTTTGTGACTCTGTTTGGCACGATACGATTGTTAAGGCTGTGTAAAGAAATGCATACAAAATGTTTTCCTATCGTAAAGGGAACATTTACGAAAGGAATTTTCATCCTCAGTAAATGTTCCCCTAACTACGAATCCAATTAATAATTAATTACTTTTGCATTTTCTGTTTTTGTTTTTATCGTCTTGATATCGATTACTTTACTGCTCATCCACTTCCGACCATCTACGAATCTTGATACCAACATGGCACATACGGTATTACCTGTTGAATTTACTACCGTGGCAGGTGCATCAATAATCGTACTGATTACTGCAATGATAGGTAGTGCTGCTAATGGGAAGCCAAATACACTGATGATCAGCATTTCGCCGATCATTCCGCCACCCGGGATAGCTCCCATGACTGCTCCTACTAAAAATCCGACTGCAAGTATGGACAATATAGCTGGAACACTATTCATCTCCTTGCCGAATATACTGAACAGAAATACTACTTTGAGAACTCCGCCGATAACGGAACCGTCTTTATGCGTATTGACACCAAATGGAATAACCATTTCTGCGATGTCATTTGGCACTCCAATTTTCTTCGTAGAATCTAAGTTAACCGGTATGGAAGCTGCACTTGAACAGGTAGCCAGTGCGGTTACGGTGGGAGCGACTGCATTTTTCCAGAAAGCCTTGAATCCGAGCTTGCCTGCTGCTATATAGGAATAAATGCTGAAGAATCCAAAATAGTTAATTGCAGCTAGTACCAAGTATAATAGGAATACTTTTAAATAACCTTGAAGTATCTGTGTGCCAAGCTGACCTACAACAGATGCGAAATAACAGCCGAGTCCGATTGGCGCATAATACATGATTATTTTTACGATCTTCATTAATATTTCAGAAGAAGCATTCAGGAAATTCTTGACTATGGTTGCCTTCTCTCCGACTAATGCGGTTGAAATTCCGAATAAAGTAGAAAATACAATCAACTGCAGCATATTGCTCTTAGAAAACAGTTGCGAGAAATCTCCAACGGTAATCGTATTGACCAATTGCTGTGGCAAGGATAGCTGCTGAGCCTCTGCCGCGATGTCTTCACCTGAACCGGACAATATCATCTTCATTACATTGGAATCTATTCCTTCCACCGGGTTAAAAAGCAGAACTCCTATAATGGACAGGATGCCCGAAAGTAATGCCGTGACTGAGAATATGACGATACTTGTAACTAATATTTTACCAAGTCGGTTCATGCTTACCATATTTGCAATCGAGGAAGTGACACTGAAAAATACCAAAGGTACGATGATGGTGAACATTAAGTTCAGATAAATCTGCCCGAAAGGTTCCAGTGCTTTTGCTTTAGGTCCAAGTATTCCCCCAATAATTCCTCCAATGATGATGGCTCCTAATAATATGATTGACATTTTATAATTCTTAAATAAATTCTTCATAAGTATAGTTCCTCCCAACCTTAAGATAAACTTATTATAGCAATTGCATTTGCCATTTTTCTTGTATAATATGTTTAGTATATTGCAAATAGTGCTATTTTGTGTAATAATATTACTATTCAAGCAACCATATGCTTAAGCAACCATATATGTTTCGAGTATATATGGTTCGAGTGTTAAATCTCTTTAAATTCGAGGAATGAATATCTTTGTATCTCTATTCCTTATTCTGTCGAGAAAAGTTTAACACCTGAATCTTAATTGAGCCAATTGTTTGCCTTATTAGGAGGATCTATGGATATTGACGGGTATTATGGAAAAGTAAAAAGAGGCTACCTTAAGGAAGACTTTCATTTTTTCAAATTAAGGGACCAGTTAAAGAACGATTTTGAACTACACTACCATGATTTTGATAAAATAATTATATTTATCTCCGGTGATGTAACTTATGTCATTGAAGGTAAATCCTATAAATTAAAACCCTGGGACATCTTACTTGTTAACCGGAATGACCTGCACCTTCCGATTATCAGTGATACAGAACCCTACGAACGAATTATACTGTGGCTGAACCCAGTTTTCCTCGAGGGACATAACAGAAACGGCTGTAACCTTCTCAACTGTTTTCAACTGGCAAAAGAAAGTAAATTCAGCCTGATCCGTGCCAGCAGATCAGATCTTAATCCTCTGATGCAAAATCTGCTGGAACTTGAGAATTCAGTTCATGATGATTCTTTTGGAAGTGATATTTTGAAAAACGCATTATTTATTCAGGCTATGGTTAAAATAAATAGATTGTTTTTAGGTCTGGACCGGAACAAAAGTATTAAAGATATAAAGTATGATCCGAGAATTGAAGAAATACTTGGATTTATTAACAATAACTTAGATTCTGATTTATCAATTAATCGTCTGGCTGCCAACTTCTTCCTCAACCGGTATTATATGATGCACCTATTCAAGAAAGAAACCGGCTCTACACTATCTTGTTATATTCAACAAAAGAGAGCCCTCAAAGCCTCCGATTTACTGCGGAGTAAGATTTCTGCCGGAGAAGTCTGCGCATTATGCGGCTTTGAAGATTATTCTACGTTTGTGAGGACTTTCAAGAAGGAATTCAAGTTATCACCTACACAGTATTTGAAATCGCAGATAATATAAGAAGCAGGTTAGGAGACCCAATATAGTGTATCCTAACCTGCTCCTTATCTATAACTGCTATATCTATTCTTTTGTTTTTGTTCTATAGATTTATCTTATGTTTTGTCTTATGTTTAATTTTCTCTTATGATTGATTTTCTTATATATTCTATTTCTTTATTATACTTTATTTCATCAATGTTTTCTTCCCTTTTAACTGTAACTCTACTTGTTCCTCCAGTATGGATACGCTGCCGATATTTTCAATTACAATCGGAAATTTTCCTCTGAATTGTTCGACTTTACTCTGGCTTTCAAATATCGTGTTGATTTTTTCATCAGAATAACCACGTTCCTTCTTCAAGCGTCTTCTTCGCTCCGCTTCCGGAGTATATACATACCATACTTCATCACAGATGAAATCATATCCGGACTCAATCATCAACGCAGTTTCAATAACTAAATACGGGACGTTCCCCATATGTCGATAAGTTTCAATCTCTTCCCTCACCGCACGCAACACATTCGGATGAGTAAGCTCATTTAATTTCAGTCTTTTTTCTTTATCTTCAAATACGATTTTAGCAAGTTTGCTTCGGTCAATGCTTTCGTCCTGTGCTAATATTTCTCGTCCGAAGTAATCGACTACACCCTGATAACTCTCTCCCCCGACTTCCATCTGTTCTTTGGCTATTCGGTCGGTATCACAGATATAGGCTCCGTACTTATCCCTGAGCAGCCTGGTTACAAGTGATTTTCCACTGCCGATTCCACCGGTAATTCCGATTACCTTCATAAGCAGCTACCTCCTATTATATGAATATGTTTCTGAATCTGTTTCTGAATTTGTCTTAAATCACAAAGAAGAGACCGGTTCAATGTGCTTCCAGCCAGTTCTTGCCCTCTTTGACTTCCGCTTCTAAGATAACGGAAAGCTTGGCAACTCCCTGCATTTCTTCTACCATCATTTTCGCAACCGTATCAATTTCATCTTTATAGGTTTCCACTAATAATTCATCGTGAACCTGCAGGATCAATCTGGACCGGAATTTACCGTCCTTTAATTTCTGATTGATACGAATCATGGCAATCTTGATGATGTCAGCCGCAGTTCCCTGAATTGGAGAATTCATCGCGATACGTTCCCCAAAGGAACGTTGCATGAAATTACTGGATACTAGCTCCGGTATTGGACGTCTACGGCCAAACATCGTGGTGGAGTATCCATTTTCCTTGGCATCCGCTACCAGCTGATCCAAATAAATCTTAACATGAGGATAAGTTTCAAAATATTTTTCAATGTACCTTTCTGCTTCTTTCCGGGAAATATTCAAATCCTGGCCTAGGCCAAAGGAACTGATTCCATATACGATACCGAAATTTACTGCCTTTGCATTACTTCTCTGCTCCTGAGTTACTTCTTCGAACGGGGTATGAAATACTTCGGACGCCGTGATGCGGTGAATATCATTTGCTTCTTTATATGCGTTAATAAGCCTCGTATCGCCTGACATATGTGCCAGCACACGAAGTTCTATCTGCGAATAATCGGCATCTAAGAAGACATAATCCTCTTCCGGAATAAATACCTTACGGATCTGGCGACCCAGTTCCATTCGTATCGGTATATTCTGAAGGTTCGGATCTGTACTGCTGATTCTTCCGGTTGCTGCAATCGTCTGATTGAAGCGTCCATGAATACGTTGGTCCTCGCGGATATATACTGCCAAACCATCGGCATAAGTTGATTTCAGCTTCGTAAGCTGTCTGTATTCCAAAATCATCGCGACAACAGGGCTTTCGCATTGCAGTTTCTCTAAAATATCAGCAGAAGTAGAATATCCTGTCTTCGTTTTCTTACCAAATGGCATATGAAGCTTTTCAAACAAGATAACGCCCAGCTGCTTCGGTGAATTGATATTAAATTCCTCGCCCACAAGTTCATAGATGTTCTTCTCAAGTCTTGCAATTCCTACTGCGAGATTATCACCATATTCTTTTAAAGCTTCCTTATTTACTTTAATTCCCCGCACTTCCATATCATATAAAGTATAGATTAACGGCATCTCGATTGTGTCGAACAATTCCTTCATATTTGCCTGCTGCAATAGTTCCGGTAGTTTCTCTGCTGCCTTGAAGGCAATAAATGCACTGTAACATGCATAAGAGGTAAATTCCCTTTCTTTCTCTTCTATTGCTACAGTCAGCGTACTTTTTCCAAGCAGATCTTCTCTTGACGGCACGGTAAGTCCAAGATAATCTCTTGCAATATCATCATAATGATAAGTATCGGTCAGTGGATTCAGTAAATAACCTGCGATTGCAGGATCAAATACGTTTTCTTTCTCTGAAACCGAAAGGTAGGGCAGCTGTAATTTTAAACCGATTACAGATAACAACCGAGACTTTTTCTCCAAGTTACTTGTGGCAAGCTTGCTTGCCTTTTGTGATAGATACTCCCCTGTGATAAAACCACCGCATTTAATCAGAACTACTTTATTCTCCTCATTACATAAGGAGATGCCAAGTGCCTTCTCCTCTTCGACAATGATCTGAAGACCTATCGCAGGTGAATCCATTTTAGCCATAAGCTCGAATACTTTATCTGCCTTGGCTAAATCTTCGACAACGATAAAGTTATCTTCGATCCCCGTGGAACGGTTCACTTCTTTTGCTTGAAATCTTGATAACAGATTCTTAAATTCCAATCTTTTAAACATCAGGTAAACATCATCATTATATATATTTTCAATCCCAGCATCATCGATATCAAAATCCAATTCACAGTCAATCTTGATTGTCGCTAGCTCTTTCGATAAAAAAGCCAGCTCGCGATTATCTCTTAGCGAAGTGGTTACTTTGCTAGGGGCCATCTCATCCAAATGTTCATAGATATTTTCCATGGACTTGTAAGCCTCCATTAATTTGGCTGCTGTCTTTTCTCCGACTCCAGGTACTCCTGGAATATTATCGGAAGCATCTCCCATGAGTCCTTTCAAATCGATAAACTGAGTGGGTGTGACCTTATATTTTTCCAGAACGTCCTTAGCAAGGTAATCTTCAATTTCCGTTCCGGTACTCTTGGTTTTAGGAATGCGAATCTTAATCTTCTCGCTGGCTAACTGGAGCATATCCCGATCTCCGGAAACCAAGGATACGATGTCTCCTGACTGTTCTGCACGGGTTGCAAGCGTTCCAAGGATATCATCTGCCTCATAACCCGGCTTTTCGATATAAGTAATATTCATAGCCTTTAATACTTCTTTCATTAGAGGAACTTGTTCTCTGAGTTCGTCAGGCATACCTTTTCTGGTTCCCTTATACTCTTTGAACATATCGTGGCGAAATGTCGGATGACTGGTATCGAAAGCCACTGTCAGGTAATCCGGTTTCTCCTCCTCTAATATCTTAAACACAATATTTATAAATCCAAGTACTGCGTTCGTATGCTCACCCTTGGAGGTAGTCATTACGGGCAGTCCGTAAAAAGCTCTGTTTAAAATGCTATGTCCATCAATTAATACAATTTTCTTATTCATATAAGTTTTCCGCAAGCTGATCTCTGATTACTGAGTTTTAGTAAAATAACTTCTCATCTTTATCAGACCAGGTAACTATTGTTTTTGTCCTGCGGATTCTCCTTCCATTCTATAATATTATAATTATTGCTCGGGTTCAAGAAATTCAAGTCCTTCCGGAGGCATATTTTTTTCAATGGGCAGCATCTTCTTATCAATCACCTGTTGATTTAAATATCTCTTTAGCTGTTCCTCCAGATACTGATCTCTGTCTTCACGAAAAGACATCTTTAAGCGAAACGTACTAACCGTAATCGCATTTTCTTTTTCTTCAGCGATATAAGCATAACGGAAACTAACTAAAAATGCCAGTAGAATTATAGTTAAAAGTAGAATTGCTTTCTTACGGAAATATTTATATTTTGCGTGAAGAATCTTCTCCCGTGACCGTTCCAGCTTTTTAATGAATTCCACATGAAAATCGTTGGATAGGTTCTTGTCCTCATCCAGCTGTTTCATTGCTGTAAGTAAAACGAAATAAAATTCCAGCTCTTCTCTACATTTTTGGCAGGAATCTATATGTTTTAAAAATTCTTCGGTTTCTTTCAGATTCAAATTATTATTAATAAATGGCGTTATTAGGCTCTGGGCCTGGATACAAGTCATTCAAATACAACTCCTTATTCGCTTACCTATATTTTTATTTGTTTAAAATTCATGCTTGATATTAGAAATAAATTGTGTTAGAATGAACTTCGTTACTGATGCGGATGTGGCGGAACGGCAGACGCAGCAGACTCAAAATCTGCCACTCGCGAGGGTGTGAGGGTTCGAGTCCCTCTATCCGCACTATTTAAAGGTTATACAATTTCATACTTGAAAGAGTGAATATGACTCGGCAGACTGTTGGTAGTATTTTACCTAATCTGGCGAGTTATTTTTTGGTTAAAGATTATGCAAATTAACTCAAACGACAAAAAATTATTCATTGACAAGAACTTATCTAAATCAACTATTATAAGTGATATAATAGTTGATTTTATTATCTATGTCAAGGAAACACACAACAGTAAAGGCATATCAAGATACCATTACCTAATGACAGGCTCTATAAACCGAGAGGTTTACAGAGCCTTTTTATACATATTCAACAAAAAAATCCACAATAAAATGGTAAAACGTATTCTTGTATATTTGCCTCAAGCATTTTATAATAATTATAGTTTCCACTCGCAACTATATCATTTGCTTCGGAAACTAATCAAATGAAAGAGGTCAAATATATGGAACTAAATTGGATGGGTAAAAACAGATACTTCGTGGAAAGATTAATTAAGTTCGGTAATCTATATGCCACTATTTATAACAAGGAACATTATTATGGAACCGATGTTAAAATATCGTTTGCGCAGATACAGGTAGTGGAGTATTTGTTGGAGAACGAGGAACTAAATCAGAATATGTCCATGATTGCAGAACGTCTCGGAATTTCTTCCAGTAATTTTACCAAGCTGGTACAGAAGCTTGAGGCAAAGGAATTATTGAAGAAATATAATACGGAAGAAAACAAAAAGAATATTATCATCCGGGTTACCGATACCGGCCGCAGTGTGTATAAGGTTTATTCAGAATTTATAGTAAAGCATTATTTTGCGGAAATATTTGATATCACTGCTGAAATTCCACCAGAATACATATTGTTGTTTGCTAAGATTCTTGATGTTCAGATTAAAACAGATAAGGTCTCACCGGAAGAAAAAGCAGTAAATCTTGTTCCTATTCAGAAATAGCATTTTCCCATGAATAATTAAGAGATGGTCTCTAAGCGCGATCATCCATAAGATATCATTTCACTTCAGGTAATAATAATTCACAGCCCATTATGTGAGGGCTGCTGCAAGAATGGAGGTAATTATGAAAGAGTGGTTGAAATTGGATCACGTCCTGAATACGGAACAATGGAGTGCATTGCAGGAATCATTAGCCCAGGTAACCGGGATGGCAATTATCATGGTTGATTATAAAGGTCTTCCAGTTACCGAGCACAGCAACTGCCAAGAATTCTGCAGAAAGATTCGCAAAGATCCGGTCTTAAGCCAATGTTGTCAAAAATGCGATTCCAGAGGTGGCCTTGAGGCTGTCCGCACGAACAATCCTTATATTTACCAGTGCTGCTTTTCCATCATAGATATTGCAATTCCAATTATTGTCGACAATACCTATCTGGGCGCGGTAATGGCCGGACAAGTCAGATTACCTGACAATCAGAACACTGAGATGATTGAGCAGATCTATGTTCCGGTTTCCATCAATCACAAACTCATTACCGAGAAGATAAAAGAATTAAATCAGGACTACGAAAATATTCCTGTCTTGCAATATGAGCAGATAGAATCCTCCGCTATGATGCTGTTTCATCTGTGCAATTACCTGGTGAAAGAAGCCGACAGTAAACGGCAGGTGATTGAAACCTATGAGGCAATGTTCCAAAAGCCGGATGAACTTTCCGCGGTACTACGAAAGGAAACCTTATATTCCGCTAGTTTTACCAGAAAAAGAAGGAAATCAATTGCGGATTCTTCCTCATCTTCTGCTTCTGCAAAGCAAATGGAGTCTCTCCCCAATATTAATTCTTCCAATCGTATTATTATGACCGCATATGATTATATCCTCAGTCATAAGGAAGAAACGATTTCCCTTAAGAAAATGGCGGAATACTGTCACGTTAGTTCCAGCTACTTAAGTCGCCTTTTTACGAAAGAAGTGGGTGAAAGTTATTCCATCTTTATTGTTAAGATGAAAATAGACTGGGCAAAAGAAATCATAGAAACCACGGATTATGCCATCTCCCGAATCAGTGAGGCACTGGGCTTTAATGATGTAGGCTACTTTACGAAAACTTTTAAGAAGTACGTCGGACTTACTCCTTCCTTTTACCGGTCTTATAGCAAGCGGTAAAATATCATCTTTTTCCAAGTTTACCAGTGCATCAAAGTACAATTTTCTGTTTTTATATCATATAAATTGGGTGAATTACTATTGTTTTTGAACATCGCTCTCCAATGTAAAAATACCTTAAAAAATGTAAGCTATCTATAGCATTAAAATTTTTTAAGGAGGTATTTTATATGAGAAAAGCATTCATTTGCCCAACCAAGTATGTACAGGGTGAAAACGAGTTATTGAATTTGGGGTATTTCGTACAAATCTATGGAACTAGTGCACTTCTGATCGCGCATCCGGATGATATTTTAAGGATCAAAGGTAAGTTAGAGGAAACCGCTCTGAAATTCAAGATTTCATTTGTTGAAAGTAATTTTCAAGGGGAATGTTCCAGACAGGAAGTGTCAAGACTACAGACTCTTGCCAAAGAAAAAGGATGCAGCTGTACCATTGGTCTTGGCGGCGGGAAAGCAATTGATACGGCAAAATGTGTTGCAGAAGGCAATTCACTTATTATCTGCCCTACCATTGCTGCAACCGATGCACCAACCAGTCATTCCGCTGTATTATACTCCCCTGAGGGAGCGTTTGATGATTATGCTTATTTTAAACAGAGTCCAGACGTAGTATTAATCGATACTACCGTGATTGCCAATGCTCCCAGCCGATTTTTAGTATCCGGTATGGGTGACGCTTTATCTACTTATTTTGAAGCACGTGCAAATGTTCAATCTTATTCGAATGTAAATGCAGGCCTTCCTTGTGGTTACCGTGAGGGTGTCTGCGGGGAAGCCAAAGGAACAAATGCAGCTTTTGCCTTAGCATCTTTATGTTATCAGACCCTACTCAGTGATGGTGTCAAGGCAAAGATAGCCTGTGATGCTAACATTGTGACTCCTTCTTTAGAAAATATCATCGAAGCTAATATTCTTCTATCCGGTCTGGGTTTTGAAAGTGGCGGACTTGCTGCTGCACATGCAATTCATGATGGATTAACTATATTAGAAGGAACACATAAGTACTACCACGGCGAGAAAGTAGCATTTGGAACCTTAGCTCAGCTGATGCTTGAAAATGCTCCAATGGCAGAACTGAAAGAAGTACTTGATTTCTGCTTGTCCGTCGGTCTTCCGATCTCTCTTGCAGATATCGGCGTTACCTCAATTACAGATGAGGAATTAATGGAAGTTGCTAAAAAAGCCTGTATTCCGGAAGAATCCATTCATGCAATGCCTTTCCCTGTAACGGTTGAATCTGTGATGGCTGCAATTAAAGCTGCGGATCAACTAGGTAAATCATATCGAGTAGAAAAATTTATTCGTATGATTGATTAAGGGGGAGGAAAAATGAAAAAGATTATCAATCAGCCAGAAAACGTAGTCCTGGAAATGTGCAACGGAATTGTGATGGCTTGCCCAGAACTCGAGTTTATTCAGAAATATAAGATTATCAAGAAGAAAGACATGAACAAAGATAAAGTCAGCTTAATTAGTGGTGGTGGCAGCGGGCACGAACCTGCCCATGCTGGATTCGTAGGAAAAGGTATGTTAGACGCAGCGATTTGCGGTGATGTCTTTGCCTCTCCATCTCAGATACAGGTATATCAGGCGATTAAAGAGACTGCTTCGAATAAAGGAACCCTCATGATCATTAAGAATTACAGCGGTGACATGATGAATTTCCAGAATGCAGCCTACTTAGCAAACGAGGATGGTTTCAAAGTCGACTTTGTAAAAGTTGATGATGATATTGCGGTTCAGGATAGTTTATATACTGTGGGAAGGAGGGGTGTTGCAGGAACGGTATTTGTACATAAAATTGCAGGAGCGGCCGCTGAAAAGGGACTGGACCTGGAAGCTGTCAAGAAAGTTGCCCAGAAAGCAATTGCTAACGTTAGAAGCATCGGTTTCGCTCTCACCTCCTGTACCGTTCCGGCCAAAGGATCTCCAACCTTTGAGTTAGCTGAGGACGAAATGGAATACGGAGTCGGCATCCACGGAGAACCAGGCATTAAACGTGAGAAGATGCTTACTGCCGATGAGTTAGCTCTCAGAATGACAGAAGCTTTATTAAAAGATCTTAAGATAGAACAGAATTCAACAGAGGAATTTGCACTCCTGGTAAATGGATTCGGCTCCACGCCGCTGCAGGAATTATATCTACTGAATAATTCCGTCCTTCGTGTATTAGGCGCAAGAAAGATACTGGTACATCGCGTATTTGTAGGAAATTATATGACTAGCATCGATATGGCGGGAGCCTCTTTGTCCCTTTTAAAACTGGATGACGAGTTAAAAGAACTGTTGAATTCACCAAGTGACGCACCGGCTTTTATTGTTCAGGGCGAAGTAGCACCTGTGCAGTATGTTCCACTAACGATTGACCTCAGACAGAATAAGTCCGTCTGCTATACGTTAGAAACCGATGCTTCCCATGCAGCCATCAAGGGAGAGAAAATCACGCTTCCTAATATGTACTATCTTATTGATAAGATGAGTGAAATTATTATTGCAAATGAGGTACCCTTCTGTGATCTGGATTCTCATGCCGGAGATGGAGACTTTGGAATGAGTATTGCAAAAGGTTTTAAAGAGCTTAAAAAGGAATGGGCTGCATTGACGGATAATAAAAATCAGTCAATCGGCGAATTCCTTAATGAATGTTCCCTGATTATTATGGAACATTGCGGTGGAGCTTCCGGTCCTATCTGGGGTTCTGCTTTCAGGGCAGCAGCAAAATCTGCCGGTGCTTTGAAGGAACTACCAATCAGCGGATTTGCAGAGATGCTGCAAGCGGCTGTGAAAGGTATTCAGTCCACGGGAGAACGTTCTTTTGGCAGAGGTGCTGTAGTCGGTGACAAAACACTGATTGACGCTCTCGTGCCTTGTGCCAATTCCTGGAGTGATAGTGCAGATAAGGGAGAAGGTTATCTTACTGCTTTTGACAAAGCATCGAAAGCATCGGTAGAAGGAGCAAAAGCTACCGAGAATATTGTTGCTCGTATGGGTCGTGCAGGTACGGTCGGAGACCGAAGTATAGGGTATCCGGATGCCGGCGCCTATGCTTTAGGGTTTATCTTTACCGAATTATATCAATCAATAAAATAGCAAAGGGGATATTTTATGAAAAAGACAAGAAGAATACTCATTATATCATTAGCACTTATCATTTTGGGCAGCTTTTTTGCATCAATGTTCAATACTTCGATGTTCTCAGTTAAAGTGAAGGAAATCGAATTCAAGACGGAACGCGGAACCTTGTCCGGACTGCTCTATATGCCAAAGGGCGCTAGTGCAGAGGATCCAAGACCGGTTATCGTTACCACGCATGGATATCTTAATACCAAGGAAATGCAGGATGCTCCCGCAATCGAGTTATCTAGGAGAGGGTACATCGTTCTTGCACTTGATATGTATGATCACGGAGACTCAAGATGGGACGGCGATATCGCAGTTGGCGATCAGTTTGGAACCTTTTGGATCTATTCCCAGTTTGATGCCGCAACTTATATGGCTAAGCAGGATTACACCAAAAAAGATGAGAACGGCAATGCCTATCTCGCAGTCAGCGGACATTCCATGGGTGGTTTTTCAACTCTGATTGCCGTTTACATGGACGAAATGGCCTCCCTTACAACAGGAACACGCTCCATTTATACTGCTCTCACAGCTGGGGCTGATTATTCCTATGCAGCAGCAGTTGCTTCTGAGACAGACTATATCGCTGCTTTTGGTGATCGTACGATCGGTATGATTGCAGCTCATTATGATGAATTCTTCTTCAATAAATCCGACGAAGAAAAAACAGCAGCTGAGAAAAAGGTTACAGGAACTGTAACTTATAAGGACTTTGCTGCTACTCTCTCCGGAAAACAATTTTTAGGTATCACTGATCTGGCCGGAATATCCGAAGCAGAGAAATTCTATACCGTGGAATCCGGAGATCTCCTATATGATGGAAATGTAGTTCGTGCGTCACAAACTGGACAGCACATTATCTATACTCCGAATCAGACTCATCCGTGGAATCATTTTTCTAAAACAACCACCGGTGATATGATTAATTTTTATCATACTGCTTTTGAAGGAGTAACTTCTTCAACTCAGACGAATGTAAATATGAGTTCTGATAATCAAATCTGGTTTATGAAGGAATTATTTAACCTTATTGCCTTAATTGGATTCTTCTTATCCATCGTACCGATTATCACCCTCCTGTTAAAAGCTCCTTTCTTGAAACTAGCTGTTACAGAAGAGATTCCTGCCGTTGCAGCTCCTGTAAGCGGTCGACAGAAAATTGTTTCTTGGATTACGATTGCCATCTGTGGATTATATCCGGCAGTACTGTTCTCTACCTTTATGGATAAAACTGCAGCTGGGCTGAATGTATTGACTATTCTGGGAATAATCGCTGCTGTTGGTGGAATCGTACTTGCTATCCTTGGCTCCACGAAGAAGAAACCAGCACTTGTCTATAGCGGAATCGCTGCTGCAGTTGTGAGCGGTGCTGCTGCACTCGTATTCAAGTTAGCACCTTCAATTGTTGCCTTAAGCGCAGTATTTAACGAACCTACCACGAATCAGGTTGTTTACTGGGCAATCAGCTGCGGATTGATCGCACTTGTTATTACTATAATGTATTTTGCACTTTCCAAGCAAAAGGCAGGAACCGCAGTTAAGGATTATGGAGTAAGCTTAAATGTGAAAGCAATCCTCGCAAGCTTATGCGTAGCACTCTTAACTATCGTATGTGTCTACCTACTCTTATTTGCAGTTCAGGCTATCTTTGGAACAGATTACAGAATCTGGACGTTAGCGGTACGAACATTTAAGTTAGAACATGTACTTGTCGCATTACGCTATCTTCCATTATTCTTTATCTACTATTTCATTAATACCATTGCTGTAAATGCAAATACCAGAGGGAAAAAGGGCGGATATGCCATCGCAATTTTCCTAAATATCGGCGGTCTGCTTCTGTGGTTATTACTTCAGTATGGGCTTGATTTTGCAAGAGGCGTTGCATTATTCCCTGCTCAGTCACTTAACGGTATTTTATTAATCGCAACGGTTCCATGTCTTGGAGTTGCTGCTGTCTTTGCAAAGAAGATTTTTGAAAAGACGAATAATGTCTGGCTGGCTTCCTTTGTAAATTCAATGTTATTTACCATGATTATGGTAGCTAATACCGCAATGTTCTGGAATATGGTATAGCATCAATTTATAGAGAAATATTAGTTTTAGTAGCATACAGTTGATATTCCTTGTCAACTCTATATGAATAAATAATCAACTATAGTTTTATAACCGGAATATAGCTTTTCTCAGGATACTCCGTATGATTGTATCAAAAAGGACTGGTAGTAAGAACATTTCATATGTTCTTGCTACCAGTCCTTTTATTATTTTCTTTAAAAATACTTTTTGCTTCCCCAGAGATTTGTTTTTTTCATGTCTATATAATCATTATATGCTTTCTCTAAAATCTGCTTTTCATTTGCAAATTTGAGCATATGATATGCTTCATGAAATTTGTAATATCCGGAATCCATAAAAAATTCTTCTCTTTGTGGTTTGCTGTAATAGCTATCAGACATCATTAGAAACCAATGTACATCCTTTAATACTGTATTCTGCGATGTGCTGAAAGAATATTGGCTTTTCCCGACATATTTTATGATTTGAGCTTCAGTTCCTGCTTCTTCCATAACTTCGCGAAGTGCTGTTTCCTTATATTCTTCCCCTTCTTCTACGGTCCCTTTCGGTAGCACCCACCCTTCATATTTGTTCTTATAATTTTTATACAGTAATAAAATCTTTCCTCTGAATATAACTACACCCCCACAGCTCGTTGCTTCTACCATCGCAATGCCTCCTGCTATTCGGTGTACCATTTTAACTAAGTAGAAGTATACATCAATATGCATAAATTTTCAACCTATTATTATTGAAAATGTACAATAAGCCTGTCTCTTCCTTCTGATAGCAGACACCACATTCTATCCCTTATTCATTAAAATACTCTTGAAATATCTCTTTTGCGATTGGAACAGCATAATTACTTCCGGTACCAACGCTTTCAACAATCACGCTGACTACAATCTCAGGATCCTTATACGGCCCAAATCCAATGAACCAAGCATCGGCTTTTCCTGTGTCCTGATCTGCGGAACCTGTTTTCCCGGCTACCTCGACTTTCAAGGAATCTAATTTAGTTCCAGTTCCGTCTGTTACCACTAGTCTCATCATTTTGCTGATATATTCTGCTTCTTCCTTAGTCATGGGTTCTGCTGCAGTCTTTGGTGAATAGCGTTTTATAATATTACCCTCTGCATTTTCAATATGATCCACCATATAAGGCTTCCTCATTACTCCTTCATTCGCAACTGCTGCCGCAATCATTGCATTATGAAGCGGCGTAATTAACGTATTTCCTTGACCGATTGCTGTCTGCATTGCGTCGGAACGATTTGCTGCATCCTCTTTTAATATAAAACTGCTTGGATTACTTTCAATATTAATCGGAAGCTCCGTATTAAACAGAAAATCCTCGCACAGGGTATAAAAACTACTACTGGAAAGATTCTTGCCAATCGATGCAAAGGAAGTGTTACAGGACTCGGCAAATGCCATCGATAACTTCAGCTTTCCATGGGACTCATTATTGTAACAATGCATGATCATATCTCCGTATTCAATGCTTCCATCGCAATCATATTCGTATTTCAGATAAGTTTTCGAATTTTCACGCATATATTCCAAGGCTGTTAATACTTTAAATGTAGAACCTGGCGGATATAAACCCTGTGTTGCTCGGTTTAGAAGAGGTGATTCTTCCTCTTCATCCTCTAATAATTCCTCCCATAATTCATCCACCTCATTCGGGTCATAACTCGGCTTTGACACCATAGCAAGAATCTTACCTGTCGAAGCTTCCAGAACGACTACTGCACCGCGGTTGTTGCCGAGTGCATCAAATGCAATCCGCTGAAGATCAACATCAAGAGTAGTTACGATATTGTCTCCGAGACTTTTCTCACCATTTAAGTCGGCATACATTTTTTCAAAAGAATTAATATTGGAAGTCAGAAGGCGGATATTTTCTGTTGCTTCAATCCCTGTCTTGCCTTTGGCGAATCTTCCGACAACATGTGCAAATACATCACCATATGGATATTCCCTTGTCTCATTACCATCAGAATCAACAATCGTTTCGGCTAAGACTTTACCGTCTGCCGAGAGAATTTCGCCCCTGACCACCTGTTTTTCCAGTACTTCCTGACGTTTATTATAAGTACTGTTAATCACTTCATCGCTTCTCACAATAATGTAATAAGTAAAATATCCTATCATTAAAACAAAAATAGCAAGAAAGATATATATAATCACAAAAACTGATTTTTTTGAATTTACGACATCATTTTTTATCATTTTAATAACCAATGCCTTTCTCTCTGCTTGCAAACTTGGGTATCTGCGTTTCTTTCTTCTGCCTCTTATCTCTCATAGAAACACCTTGCAGAATCATAAACATCAGAATTGTTGCAAAAATCGAGCTCCCACCTTGACTGATGAGTGGTAGGGTTACTCCGGTCGAGGGGATAAATTTAATTACCCCGCCGATACATAATATAATCTGGAATCCGAACATTACCGAAAATCCAAGTGCTATAAGTCGATAAAATGTTTCCTCCTGTTCAAGTGCAATATTAATCAGCATTATAAAACAGCTGATATAGATAAGCAGGATACAGAGAGCAAACAGCCCGCCGAGTTCTTCTGATATTGCAGAAAAAATAAAGTCGCTTTCTACTACCGGAATATCGGTCGGTAGTCCTTGATTTAATCCCATGCCAAACCAGCCTCCAGTACCGATCGCAAATAAGGACTGCGTGATCTGATACCCCTGTTTGTCAATATAAGAGAACGGATCCTGCCAAGCCATAACTCTGACTTTAACATGATCAAACACCTGATAAGCGATTACAGCAGCCATACAGCCTCCTGCGAAGCCCGACAGCAGATAAATTACATTTGATGTTGCCGCATACAGTATAAAGATATAAGTAACAAAGAAGATAAGTGCTCCTCCTAAGTCGTTCGAAGCAACCAGAACAAGAACATGTGCTCCTGCCAGCACACTGATGATACAAACTCGTTTGAAATCGGTTCCTTCTTGGAACAACGCTGCAATACTCATTACAAACAGTAGTTTAACAAGTTCAGAGGGCTGAATGCTGATTCCGCCAATATCAATCCAATTAGTTGCTCCATTGCTGGCGGTTCCTACAACAAGTACAGTTAACAAAAGAGTGATACCCAGCAATCCATAAATCCATCCAAACTTAACCAGCCAGGAAAAAGATTTCATTGCAAATGGTATAAAAGAGCAAACCAAAAATGAAAGAGCTGCAATCACTACCTGTTTGGCTGCCATATCGTAAGATAATCTTGTTAGAACAATAAATCCAACGGTGAGGAGCATCAACATATTCCTTAGTAAGAGCTTGGACAACTTTGGATAGATAATTTTGTATACGATCAAAATCAAAAGAAAGAGCAATACTTCCTCCGCATACAGAACCACCAACCTGACATCTTCCGTTTGAAAATATAAAGCAAAATATCCTGTAAAATGGAGTACGAAAATAATAGCCGTCAATACTCTATACGCCTTGTCTTGAAGTTTTTTACTCTTATACCGGAATACATTGAAACTGTAATAAGTATAGATCCCAATCAGTAAAAGCATCAGATACTTTATTAGCTTTATTATCAAAAACATTCCATCACCTGCTTTTTAAGAAATAGACTCTTCTCTTTATTCGACACCTCTTTTAAAGTGTCCTGTCGTATAATCTGAATGTTCCAGCACTGTTTTCTTACCGTAGCAGTAAGTATCCACGCAGGCGGTAATCACTTGTTTCATTTCTTCGGCAGTTTCCATCGTAAAATCTAATCTGATATTCTTTGGAGCAAGCTTTCTTATCTCAGGTTCCTGCTTAATCAGAAAGAGTGCCTGCCCATTATATATGATATTATAACAACTGCTGCAATTCGTCTGTACATAGAATTTCTTACCGATACGATCGATCAGCTCTCCAAAGTCATCACAGCCCTTTTCGTAAGAATCTTCTCCCGTGCCGCTGTCGTTTCCTGTATTTGCGAGGTTCTTACCTTTTCTGCATCCGCTCGTACTCTCATATAAGCACTGTGCTGAAACCATAAGTGGCTGATAACCATACACGATCATATCACAGTCACTAATTTCCAGTGTTTTTAATTCTTGATAGTTTAGTTCGACTGGCGCCGTAAAATCGGTAATTCCAATTTCCTTCCAAAATTCTTTTGCTTCTTTATTATAAACATACATATTATAATTCAAGATAATCTTTTTTGAACGCTTCCCTTCTTTAAATAACGATTGAA
The DNA here is from genome assembly GCA_049657865.1 of Mobilitalea sp. Taxonomy (GTDB): domain Bacteria; phylum Bacillota; class Clostridia; order Lachnospirales; family Lachnospiraceae; genus Mobilitalea. The sequence continues at coordinate 495 of JBASOB010000126.1, read as the reverse complement.
GCAGTTCAACTTCTTCAAAGTTTTGAACAAGGTATCCATCGATGTTCTCATTCTTGTTTATTTCTTCTAAATCTCTTCTAAGTCTTTCATATACCGATAGTCTGCAGATAGGGGGAAGCAAAAGTATAAATTCTTTCTCCTTCTCCTTTGCAGCTGTTGCCATATCTACTATCTCGCTGCAGTTGCTCATGTCATAGTGAACAATCACCGCGTTAGCTTCTGAAACAGAAATCGCAATTTTAAACTGTTCCATTGTCTGTACGGACAGGTTAATTCCAAAAGAATTATTTCTTCCACTATGGAATACATCTTCCCCTCGGAGCATATATTCCTTGTAGAGTATATCTTCCTTTTGGAGTGCATCTTCCTTATGAAGTACATCTTCTCTTTGGTTCGCTTCTTCCTGAATCTTGCCTACCTTTTCAATGTTTATATCCTCTTTTGCCTTTTCTTTGTAAAGAGAGGATTCCAGCTCGATATCCTTAACTATCAGAC